>SYJV01000065.1 GCA_005798335.1 Planctomycetaceae bacterium
CCGTGACACCAAACGCCACACCCGTATGCCCAAAGCCAAATGGACGCCATCGACAAATCCAAAAACTGAAGCTAATTCCGAAACTTCAAAAAAACCAATAAAAAACCACGAATTCACGTGACGCAAAATGGGAATGCACCCGCTAATATCCAGTATCGGCAACTCCATCCCTGCCACGTAACGATTCCACGATGCTGGCACTGGAATGAGTTCTTGCAGGCTCCGGGCAGCTCGCCAAGGTCGAACGCCATTGTAGACAACCCAAGGTATAATCGGTGCCAACGGCTGACTATTCTCGATCGCGTTCTCCCAAATGCGCACGATGTAACCGAGCATTTGTACGACAGTGAGGGAATCGGAAGTACTTTTGTGGTCGATCAGGATCAGCAAATGGACGTAGCGAGTCTTCATCCCAAGACTCTTGAAAACCTCTTCCGAGACCTCGATCGAGAACAGGCGATCCGCGAATCGGCGTTTCAGGTTAGCGTCGATGAAACTTGTGTCGGCTGGGGCCAAGGTCTCCAGCCGTAAGTGTTCAAGCAACTCGCAGGGTAGGTGCGATGCGAGCAAACTCCGAGCCGCCTCCATTTGCTGCAGTGCTCGATTGAGCAGTCGATCGAATGGAGAATGGACGGCGTCTTCTCCCTGCCGTGGGATCGATGGTATTGGCTCGTTGGGTGGATCGGTATTGTCGACTGGCGTTGTCATCGTGGCAATTGTAGTCGACGCGTCTACCTTCGCGTTAGACTCGATCTACAAAGTTCGCGATCGGGGAGCATGATATGCCGCCAGTAGATCTCCGGCTTCAAAGACGACTTCACCGATTAGGGTTTTGGCGCTTCGAAATTTGCGATGCTTCTTCCGTCCTGATTCCAGATTCGTACGATGCTGTCGCGGCCACCGGCGACGATTGTGCTGCCGTCGGCAGTGGCGTCGACAGAGTACATAAAGTCGCTTGGACCGGCAAACTTGCGGACGTTACTGCCGTTATCCGCGCGCACTAGTTGAACAGTAGAATCACCGCAGGTGGCGATGACTTGGTCGGTATCACCCAAAAAACGAACGGCGGTAACTTCTTTGTTAAACCCTTGAATGGTACGTTGTTGGTCACCGGTAATTGCGTTCCAGACTTTAACTACTTTGTCGGCCCCACTGCTGCTGAGAATGCGTCCATCGGCGCTCCAAGCGACGCCAAGTACGTGATGGGTATGCCCTTCGAATGAGCGCTCGAACTTGCCGTCGCTCACCTTAAATACTTTGACAAAGCGATCGGCTGCACTGGTCACGATACGCTCGCCGTCGCGCGAGAAATCGATTGAAAAAATTGAATCGCTGTGCGCATCGGGTATCTTGCGAACCAATTCACCGGTTGACAAATCCCAGAGTGTCAGCTCGCCGCTTCGCGACGGTTCGCCAGTTCCAGTGGCCAGCAATTTCCCGTCGGGACTGGTCGCGAGGGCAGTCACGCGATCCACAAATATCTCCGTCGATTCGACGCTACCGATGGTCCGTTGAAGCGACCATTGTGGAAGCGCTGACCACAATGTCGTCGCGCCACTGGCAGCGAAGGAAATCAGTCGACCGTCCGCCAGCGGTGCAGCGATCGACGAGTTTTCTGTGGTAACTAGTAGTTCGTTGATAACCGAGCCTGACTCTATGTCGTAGATCAAGATCGAACCACCTTCGACTGCGACTGTGAGAGTCTTGCCGTCGGCTGAAATGGCAAGCTGACGGCCGGCTTTAGCCGCAGCGGCAACTCCCTTTTTCGTTTCAACTAATTTGGCCTCTACTGCTTGGTGCTCTTGAGTGCGTTGTTTCGCGATAGCATCCAAAGGCGGGATCTCGTCAGCGGCACGTTGTATTGCCATTTTGGCTCGTTCGACGGCTCGCGTTGCCGTCTCTGCGGCACGTTCGGCAGCGGTTTTCTCTTCAATAGCTTTCTGAGCCGCGGTGGTCAGAGTTTTGATGGACTCTTCTGTCGTTTTGATTTTTTGCGGAATTCCCGCAAGAACTTCAATGAATTTCTTTTGTTGATCGGCTGCTTCGCCAATTTTTGCCGCGACCAGCTTGGCGACATCGGCAGCGGCTCGGTCACCCGATTCCGTCGCGGATTTTTCGGCAGCGGCCGATGTTTCGGCAATTTTCTTAACTAACTCTTGAATTGCCGCGGCAAGTTCCTGGGCCTTTTTCGTCTCCGCTTCCGAGGAAGCGAGTTGTGTCTTGAGGGCGGCCAGCGACTTTTCAGCAGCCTCTTTGTCGGCAACGGGTTTCTTCGACGCCTCGACTTTCTTGGCTAATTCTTCGTCAGCCTTCTTCTTGTCTTCGTCGGCTTTCTTGGCGCTGGTTTCTTCAGCGGTCTTGCGTTCGTTGGCAGCCTTTAAGTCGGCGTTCGCAAGATCAATGTGTCGTTTGGCTAAGGCTACACCTCGAGTCTCAGCCGCTTCTTGATAACGAGCCGCAAAATCTCCTCGCAGCTCGTGCAGCAGCTTGCCGTCGGCAGTATTCCAAATCTTGGTGGTTCGTTGATCCGCACTCGTGGTTGCCAGTTTGCTCCCGTCGGCTGTTGCAGACACGCTGTCAATCGGTCCAGCGTGATTGATTTCTCGAATTTGTTTGCCGTCGCGAGATTGCCATAGGCGTGCCGAACCGTCGCGTGACCCTGACGCAAACAAACCATCTTTCAGCGCTGCCAGCGATGTAATTTTTTGGCTGTGTCCGGACAGCACCTGGACGGGTTCCTTGTTGACCAGTTGTCCTGCAACCGGCAAATCCCAGACTCTCAATTGGTGATCTTCGCAGCTAACCACGACGCGTTTTCCATCGTCAACAATGCTGATCGCATGCAGAGGCGTAGCGGTCTCCACGGTCCAAATTACTGTGCCATCAATCTTCCAAGCTCGGCAGGATTTATCGAGCGACGAGGAATAGACTTGTTGGCCATCCAAAGAGAACGCAAGACCGGTTATCGCCCCGGAGTGTCCTGTTGCGGAGGCGACTACTTTGTTTTCGGTCAAGCTGATAAAGCGAATTGCTCCCGAGGCTTCTCCAACTGCCGCCCATTTTCCATCGGCGCTGATAGCCACGGCTTGAACTCCTGCGGCAACTCCACTGATATCGGCCAGCTTGCTTGGTTGGCGATTCCAAATCTTGGCGGTGCGGAAACCTCCGGACACCAAGCGCTGGCCATCGGGACTGAATGCCAACGATTGAATCAGCTCCAAGTCGGCTACACCATGTTGATATAGTCCGGTCTTTGCCAAAGCTGGATCGTGCAACCTGCCAAGTTCACGGCCGCTTGGCACATGGTACATGAATATTTGGTTCGCACGTCCGGCGGCAGCGAACTGACCGTCATCGGTCATTGCAACCGCGTAGATTGGATTTACGCCGGCGGGTAATGGTTGCCATTGAATGGTTTTGTTCTTGCTGGCCACCTCTCCCTTAGCGCCTTGTTCGATCCACAATTGCAGTAGACCGAGTTCTTCCGAGGTCAGCTTTTTGGCGCCGACATTATTGTCATCCGGAGGCATAAAACTCTCGCGTTGACGCGAAGCCAAAAGCAGCACGAGGCTTTCTGCCGGTTTGCCAGCGACGACGCCCGGCCCCTCATCGCCACCTTTGAGAATCGACGCAGGAGACTCCATAATCAGTTTGCTTTCGGCTTTCGTGCTGCTATGGCAAGCCAAGCAATTCCGGCGAAGAATCGGTAAGACTTCCTTCTCGAAATCCACGGCGCCATCGTGTTTTATTTTGGCGATAGGAATAGCATCTTGCGCAAGGACTGGCCGAATTCCTAACGTCGCGAACGACGCAAGCACAATCAGGAAACCAAATCGTTCGTGAAGACTGTTTCGAATCATCACTCTTTCCTATAAAGAAAACGAACAGCGGCAGGTGGGAAAGTTAAATGCGTTGGGTGAAATTTCTTGTGAGTATCTTGACACTGCTTACAAATTCGGCAGTCGTCTATTAGCTCACAGCGGCGCGTTGGTTACGGAACAGTTACGGTTATGGGTAAAGTGTCTTCTACATCAATGCCGTTGAATTTCGCTTTTGCGCGAACTGTCGCGGCATAGACTCCGGCTTTGGCATCTGCGGCGGCATTCAATGTCAGTTTTGCTGATTTTTGATCGCCACCGATGCTGGCCTTGTTTGCGTTTACACCGGATGCTTCCTTAGGCAGCTCGACCGTTAGCTCGACTGCATCGGCACAACCGTATTTTCGCTGGAGCGTGACCTCGAATTCAGTTTTTGCATTTTTCGGCAAGCTGACTTTCGCATCCGGCGTTATCAGTTTTAGTGGAGTTTTCTCAATGCGAAGGTGGATCGGGGTAGAGATCAGAGCCACGCTGACGTCGGCAGGTTGGCTGGCTTTCTTGACATCAGCTAAGCGTTTTTCTTCAGCAGTCTTGAGGTCGTTTGCGCGTTTCAGTTTCGCTTCGGCATCTTTGAAAGCTTGTTCGGCGGCCATCTTGTCTGCCGCTGCAGCGCTTGCCTGCTGTTTCAGTGTTTCCAGTGCCGATTTGCGCTCGGCTACCAACGAAGTTAATTGCGCGATTGCTTCGCCTAATTTCTTGAGGTCATTTTCAGCTTGTGTTACTGCTTCAGGATTGCGGCTATATTTGAGTTTTGCGTCGCTGCGGAGATAGAAATGATAGAGACCTGGTCTCGCTTTTGCGTTCGTAACGGCGATCGATAATGTCCCTGATGATTTGTCAGCAGCGATATCAACGTCCGCAGGTTTGATTTCATTTGGAATATTCGTCGCGACCAATTTGACCGGACCGGTAAGCCCCGAGCGTCGTGCGATTTCAAGTGGAACGTCGATCTTCCCTCCCAACGAAGTTTCGAGTACACCATCGGCCACGGCTTTGACGTGCGCGGGAGTTATTTCAGGGATGACAGCCAGATACAATTCACGAGCGAGACGGAACTCAGGGCGGACAAGTGTCTTATTCGCGGTTCCCCAGGTAATCGCGCCACAACGCGCTTCGTGTCGCAATTTCTTGCCCGCGATCTCGCTGGTACCAACAATCTTAATTGATCCGGCCCATTGTTCAGTGTCCTCGGCAGCGACAAAAACCAACCAGGCTGTATCCTGTCCGGGTTCTAGCAATACGTTCTTGCACTCGACTCCTTTAGGTAGTCCTTCGACCACCAAGCTGACTTGCGAACTGAATCCCTCAAGTCGCTCGACAACAATTTTCAATGTCGTTGTGCCACCACGCCGCACTGCCAGCGACGTCAACTTGACTTCGTTCGCATTGGCAACTTGCAATTCCTGTGGCACCGCATGCAAACGAAAATCGGGCTGCTGGGGTCGTATCGCCAATCGATATACATAACGAGGATCACTGCCAACAGCGCCGAACTGATCGCGCACCGTGACTCGATAAGTGGAGTCGGCGTCTGCTGTCAGTTTGTAACTTGGGTCGTCTGTCGAAGTGTCAAATGGAGAGCCAACCAAATTGTTTCGATTCTGCGGATCATCGACTTGGGCCACGACTGACGTAGTTGACTTGCCGCTGGGATCGCGGACGATCTTTTCGATTTGCATGATCGGATCGGTATCCAAACCGAGTCGTTGCGAGAGCACATCGATGATAAAGGTCTCACCCTTCTTCATACTGAATTCGAACGAATCCGCATCGCGTACGGGATAAAATTGGCCAGCAACTTCGGCGGGTACAGGCACGACTTGCGCAGCGTCTGGATCATTGTTGGGTTCCTGCTCGACGACCACCGGTACATGGGACAAGCCGATGAACGCTCCCGCATTGCCGTCCACGCCATAGTGAAAACCATCCAGCAATACGCTTTCCGGACGCAGGAAGCCGCCGACCGCCAGGGTATCGGTTTCTATTGGCAATTGGATGTTCACCAGTTTGGCGTCCACAATGGTTCCATCTACGTTCATACGCCCACTGGAAAAGCTGCCTGGCAAATTGCGGCCAAAGACCGTTGCGGGCATTTTTGTTCCTGCCAATCCCGCCGGCGGAAATACAAAATCCACGTGTGGTTTTTGGTGGATGCTCAACCGATAGAAATAATCCGCACCACCATCAAACACGAAATCCCAAAGCGCAATGATGTACTCCCCGTCAATCTGGGGCGTGAAGTCAATCAAAGGATCGTGGCCATTCGAATTCAAACTGCGTTTAAGTTCTTTTCCTTGTGCACCAAAAATTGCTAACGAGCCATCCATGCGCGAGTCAATGCGTTCGGCCCAACAGTCGATTAGGATTCGCTGGCCGGCGGTTAAGCGTATTTTGTAGTAATCCGTTGCATTGGCTTCCACAATTCCGCTGATGGTGACCGGAAGAGTGATTACTTGTGCCGAAGAGGTATTTCGATTGTTCGAATTGTCCTTCACTTCGGGGATTTGGCCAACCATGAACGCGCGGGGATTCGAAACACCAAACCGTCCGGACAGCCTCACATCATAAATTCCTGGCGGAACATCTTTGGCGACCGTGACGTCAAACTGCCCTTGGATAGGCTGGAGTTCAGGCAAGAATTCGTTTCGTGAAGCGGTCCTTGGTTTGGCAGAAATACCAGAATGCGAGAATAGCAGCTTGCCAAGCTCGTGATTGCTGCCGTTTGCTTGCACGCCAAATTCGCTGCCAACCTGTCCTCCAGGTGGAGAAATTGAAGTCAATTCAGCAACTGGTAACTGAGCATAAAGTGAATTACCAACGACGACAACGGCAAACACAGTTGCCATGAATCCAGCTTTGTGGGCGAATTTCAACCGTTGTTTCTGTGGAGTTGCTATTGAGCATGCCAAGGGGCAACACGAGTACACCATTGGAACAGTCCTTAAAGGTTTAGCAGTAGTCCTGAACGGACCATAGTCAGGTGGGACCGACGCGCGGGCGCCGCATGTGGATTATTGTACTCGATCGTTACAGTCGCGCGAACAATATTCCGATTATGTTAATTCATGTGACAGCGGTAACTAGACCTGCTACCGAATTTCGCCACCCGTGAAACTGCTGAACAAACAAGTAATCAACTCAGTCGGCAGAAACAATTTTGGAGAATTTGGCGGGCCGGTTGTTGTGATTGTCGATGTTCGGGACAAACAACTCGGTTGAAATTGAAACGAATTTGGAACAACTTTCCGTTAATGTTGTGCGTCAAAGTCAGGTGCGAGGCCGCGCCGCGCGAAAGTCAGCAAATTCGGGCGAAGATGTACCTTGTAAGTTTGAGTAGAACAACATTGCAGTTGCTGGATCATTAATCGAATCCTATACTGCAAAATAAACGCGACTAATTTTGCAGTTAGCGATGCCGATTGGCTTAGCTAGGTTGGAGTTGTAGCTTGTCACCCAATAAAAAGGTGCTCTGGATTGGACCTGCCGACGAGCAAGTGTCCATCTTAGGCGATCAAGTTGAAGTGGAGCGCGTTGATTCACCAGTAGATGCGGTGAATCATTTGTCGCGCGAAAAGTACTGTGGCGTGTTTCTGCACGGTTCCTCGGTAGATGCTGACAATAGCGCGATTTGCCTGTTGCAGGGCGAACGCATTCTCGGTGGGATGCCCGATGGCGTGGCGCTGGTGAACGCAGAATTCTCGATCAGTTGGGCCAATGCGTGTCTCAGGAATTGGTCGACAATGGACGAGGTCGTTGGCCAAAATTTCTTCGCGGCGCTCGGGAGTCCCGAATTGCTGGGACCAGATTTTTGCCCATTTCATTCGGCGCTTGCCACTGGACAAGCCAGCAGCACAACGCTTCGCACGTCGGAGTTCAAATATTTTCAATTGCACGTCGCTCCTCTGACCAATGCTGCGACTGACCAAGCGTTGCTGGTGGCAACTGTCAGCGATATCACGGCGGAAATTCTACAGCAGCAGAAACTGGCAGCCATTCACGAAGCAGGCCAAAAACTGACTGATCTCAAACCCGATGAGATCTTTGCGATGGACACGCAATCGAGGATCGATCTATTAAAGGACAACATCCGACATTGCACGCGCGATCTGCTGAATGTCGATGTGATCGAAATTCGTCTGTTGGAACAGTCCAGTGGAACATTGATGCCGCTACTCAGCGTAGGGATCGACCAAGAGGCTGCGGATCGAAAGTTATTTGCTCGCCCACAAGGAAATGGAGTTACCGGGTATGTGGCAGCGATAGGCAAGAGTTACTTGTGCGAGGACGCGAGCAAAGATCCGCTCTACCTAGAGGCTTTCAAAGGAGCCAGCAGTTCGTTAACGGTTCCGTTGATGCTGCACGAAACGATCATTGGCACCATCAATGTTGAAAGCCCGAAGGTGGCTGCATTTGGAATCAGCGACATGCAGTTCTTGGAGATATTTGCTCGCGATGTCGCGGTCGCGCTGAACACTTTGGAATTACTAGTGGCGCAGCGGAATAATGCCGCTCAGCAAAGTGTTGAAGCCATCCACGGAGCGGTTTCGCTGCCCGTCGATCATATATTGCTGGACGCCGTGAACGTGATGGAACGCTACATCGGACACGAGCCCGAAGTTGTTCAGCGTTTGCAGCGGATATTGCAAAATGCTCGAGAAATCAAACGCGTGATACACCAGATTGGCCAGCGCATGGCACCTGTCGAAGTCATTCCGGCGGGATGCACCCAGCAGCAACATGCCAAATTGCAGAGCAAACGCATCTTGGTAGTGGATGCCGACTTGTCGGTGCGCAACGATGCACACTCTTTGCTGGAAAGGTACGGTTGCATTATCGAGACCGCCAGCTCGGGCGACGAAGCTGTCATGATGTTTCGCAACAGCGCGATGGAAATGCCCTACGAGATTGTCATCTCCGACATCCGACTGCCGGACTACAGCGGTTATCAATTAATGTTGCGTTTGCAAAAGTTAGTCGAACATGTTCCCATGATCTTGATGAGCGGCTATGGATATGATCCTGGCCACTCGATCGTCAAAGCTCGTGAGGCGGGTTTGCATCCCAAAGCCTTGCTCTACAAGCCTTTTCGCGTCGGGCAGTTGATCAACGTTGTCGAAACGATCATCGACGCATATCAGCCACAAGTCGCATAACGTCACGGAACATGGCATGCTGCCACCACTGATGGTGACTTGCTGCGTAATCGTTGGCCACTGTGGATGGTGGTTGTACTGCTACAACCGAGTTAACGCCTCCGGACTGCCTCGCAAATTGGCAAAGTCCATCGAGAAGTCTTTTCTGGCAGCGTGCGCCCTGATTCCTTTGCTGATCGGCTGGTTCGAAGGCGACCCCTTGGCGAATTGGTTGGCGACGGGCAGTCGACTCTGGCCGAGCAACGCCCCCATGTTTCATTACTGGGGTGCATGGTGCATGGCCTGCTTTTTCGTGCTTGGAACATTGTGGCTGAATTCCCGTCGCTGGTTGATAGCTCCGCCAGCGTTCTTGTCCGAACGAGTTGCCCGTCATGCAGTCGAGCGTCAATTGTCAACGGACCTGTTGGGGCGAAGAATATCGCGACTGATGAGTTACGTACCTGGCAACGAAATTACTAAACTCAGTGTCACAGAGAAGGGTTTGCGAATTCAGCGCACGGTAGTCGGTGCCCATGGACTGCGCATTGGGCATTTGTCGGACCTGCATTTTACCGGGCAGTTGACTCCCGCGTACTATCAGTTTGCGTTCGAACAATTCCTACTTTGTTCGCCGGACATGATCTGTGTAACCGGCGATATCATCGACTACGATCACTGTTTGGATTGGCTAGAGAGTCTGCTTGGCCAATTGCGAGCGCCTCTGGGTTGCTACTTTCTTATGGGAAACCATGAAAAACGGCTCAGCGATTGGAACGAGGTCCCCAAGCGACTAAGTGGACTGGGATGGCACGACATGGGGGCCAACGATGCACTGATCAATTTGTGCGATCGAGATCAACCGCTGCGCATTTGGATCACGGGCAACGAACAACCGTGGTTTAACCGACGCAGCGCGAAATCTCAATTACATGCGGCACAAGAAGTGGAACCCAACACCTTGCGATTAGGGATGAGCCATTCGCCGGATCAATTCCCGTGGGCTCGCAGATTGAAGCTCGATCTGCTGTTGGCTGGGCATACGCATGGCGGTCAAGTGCGGCTGCCGGGCATCGGGCCACTGGTTGCACCAAGTTGGCATGGCAGCCGGTTCGCGTCAGGCGTGTTCCATCTACCGCCAACTGTCATGCACGTTTCGCGCGGGCTGGCGGGTGTTCATCCAATTCGTTGGCGATGCTCTCCAGAGGTTTCGCTGCTGACAATTCACTCAGCGCTCTTCTCTGGCATGCATCAATCGGAAGATGAAATAAGCCAACTGCAAAACGGACTGCAAAGTCGCAGCCACATAGGTTAGCGCCGCCGCGTTGAGAACTTTGCTGACATAGGGCAGTTCCACATCTGCGATAATACCCTCAGCCACTAATAGCCGTTTCGCACGCGCGGATGCGTCAAACTCTACCGGCAAATTGACCAATTGAAAGAACACGACTCCGGCGAATACGACAATTCCAGCCAGCAGCACGATCTTGCCTGCGGCCATCGAGCTCAATACCATCGAAACACCCACCGAAGCAATGATCACTCCAAAACTGGAGCCAAACGACGCAGCAGGAACTGCCATCGAGCGAATTCCCATCAGCGCATAGTTGCGAGCATGTTGAATGGCGTGCCCCGCTTCGTGCGCGGCGATACCCACAGCAGCCATCGAGTACGAACCGTAAACACCATCGCTCAACCGCAAGACTCTAGCGGTCGGATCGTAATGATCCGACAGTTGGCCGGGAACCTGTTCAATGCCTACATCAAACAGACCCGCCGAATCGAGAATCTGTCGCGCAGCATCGTAACCCGAAAATCGTGCACGAACTCGGCTCATGTTTGCGTACGCCGACTGGACCATCCACTGCGCTGCCATGGCCAAAATGACTGCCGGTGCGATGAAAAGGTACATCAGAAAGTCAAAATGGAAGAACATTTTCGCAGCAACTCCTGAACCGAATTAACTTCTTCAAGCGACATGCAGTTTGTGCAGCCAATTGTCGCAGTCATTTTCATCGTTGCAACTGACGTTCCAATTTCGCGGAGTGGTTTGGCACTTTGGCACTGAACTACGCGTCCTGGTTAACAAATTGAACCAGTTTCAATCAAAGAGTTGTTGCCATTTAACAAAGCGGCAATGAGAATGTGAACTCTCTCGCGCGAGTTAGACTCGTATACAAACAATTACGCTGTCAAGAAAAACTACTGAAAGCCATCATTGAACTCGATGACGTTTTTTTCGTTACGGCGAGCGGCAGTACAAGCCCGACGCGCAAACGGGTGCGTCAATCCTGGCACATACTCGTTTGCGCGGCGAGCTTGTATTTCGGCGGCCCCACTGATATTCGCGTCAGCCCTAATGTTCTTGGGTTGCGACGTCCGTTTCCCCGAAGCTGATTCCAAGTTGCATGAACTGGCGGTCAAGCAAGCACCCGAAAAAAGTTCAAGCAATTTGCGCGAAGATTTGGACCGGGCCATTCAATTAGCGCTCGATGGCAGGCTGCTTTCCAGCACTCGCAATGCGGCCTGGCAAATCATGCATGGAGTGCTCTGCTTTGGCAGCCAGTTGCCACTGGAGACGCCTGATCGCGGGGTAGTTTCGGCGACACAATTCGCCCTCAGCGGCGGTAGTTTTGAAGGTTGGGAGTTGAGTTTGGGCGACCATCTCCCGACAGTTGGCAAGCATGGCATCAAAGCTCGCTTGGAACCGGGCAGCTTTATTGGCCAAGGACATGTGGACCAATGGATCGCCATTTTCGCGATGGCGAATATGCCGATCGAAACCCCGGTTACCGTTGCCGGAAACTCGCTGACGTTGGCCGAATGGGCGCGACAAGCTCAACGAGACGTGTGCTCCAACCCATTGCGAGAATATAGCTGGACATTGATAACCTTGACGTCGTACTTTCCCAACGAACCCAGTTGGCAGACGGCCGATGGCCAGACCTGGACTTGGGAACGGATGGTTGAACAAGAGGTCACTTACGATCTGACACTCAGCCCATGTGGAGGCACGCATCGGTTGATGGGGTTGGTGCTAGCAATTCAGGCTCACCAGCGACTTGGATTGCCAATTTCGCCCACTTGGAATCGTGCGCAAGAAATTGTGGAACAATCTGTTTCGACGATCCGTTCGATGCAAAACTCGGATGGCAGCCTGTCAAGCCACTACTTGGTGCGACCAGGAGCAAGTTCCGATTTGGGGGCAACTCTAGGCAGCACCGGACACTTACTGGAGGTTCTTTCCGCAAAATTGTCCGCAGAAGAATTGTCACAGCCCTGGGTCGAGCGCGCGGCTGCGCGAGTATGCGAAATCATTCTGGTTACCAGCTCCGTTGATGTCGATTGCGGTGCTTTGTATCACGCTGTCCGCGGGCTGAAACTGTATCGCGAAAAACGGTTTGGTTCGCCCCTGCCAGCCGTTTCAAACTAGTTAACGGTGTTTTTCTGACGATCTGCTCAGAAAAAACTCTCGTATTTCTATCAATAAATGGGGGCAAGCAAGCTTGGAGAGAAGCCGCATATTCCGGTAACATGGAATAGTTGAAACATAGGTCTTGAAAATTTGAAGCAGGGTAATCGCTGGTCGAAACCCGCCCGAGTCCGATGGTTACTTAGCCTCACGACAAGTTTTAGGAGTATTGATATGCGCTTCGTAATTGGAATTGTACTGCTGCTAAGCAGCTTGTTGCCGGCACCTGGATTGGCACTTGCGCAGGACGAAGGATTGGACAAGTTGGATGAAGCCACCAGCTTGAAATCGTCTGCCGATAATCCGGCTAAGCTTGCCAAAGTAATCGAGTTGTGCGAAGCAGCGATCAAGGCAGGGCTGGACGACGACAATCTTCAACTGGCGAAGGAAATCTTGGCAGACGCCGCTTTGCAACGAGCAAAAATATTGCTGCAAGGAATGCCGCGGATCGCTAACAATCCCCAACGATTGCAACAACTGCGGACGCAGATAGTAAATGATGTCGAGAAAGCGATCAAGCATAATCCCAAATCGGCCGAAGCTCATTTGTTGCTTGCTCGCTTGCAGACATTGCCGGGAGGTGATGCCGACAAAGCGATTGCGAGCATCGAGGCAGCAATTGGACTGTTAAAAAACAAACCGAAGGAACTCGCGCTCGCCTACGTGTTGCGAGCGGGCGTGCAACCAGAAATTGATGACAAACTGGTCGATCTACAAAAGGCGATCGAAACTGATCCCACCAACATGGATGCTTGGCAGGCACGCATCGTGCTGTTGTTGGGAACCCAAAAATTCGAACAGGCGTACCAAGATGTCGAGCGATTGCTGAAACGTGACGACTCGAACGCTTTCGCCTTGACGGCTGCGTTCGAGTCTTTGTTCCAGCTCAAACGATACGATGATATCGTCAAGCTACTCAGCCCAAAAATCGAAGCCACTCCCGACAAAGGTGTTTTGTACCGCATGCGCGGACATGCCTACTTGATGCTCAGCAGTGGCAACCAAACCGAACCGGCTCAAAAAAAATCGGCCACAGAAGAAGAGCTCGAAGCCAAAGCCAAAGTTGACTTGGACAAAGCTCTTGAGTTGAACAATCAAGATGCTCAGGCGATGCTCATTCGCGGCGAGTATTACTATGACCGCGGCGAAGTCGAGAAAGCCAACAAAGATGTCAATGAAGCGCTGAGTATCGAACCGGGGTTGGTTCGTGGAGTGTTGATGCGCAGTATGATCGCCGCGCGCGAGAAACGTTACTCCGATGCAATCAACGACCTGGAGTTAGTTGTCCAAGCAAATCCCACCAACGAAGAGATCGTGCTGCAGTTAGCACAATATTATCAGCTCGACAACCGACCGCGATTGGCCATTCGAGCATTGGACGCTCTTCTAAAAATGAATGCTGGCAATTGGCGCGCCTTGCGCATGCGCGGCGACGCTCGTCTGAGCATCGGCGAACATCTAATAGCGATAGGCGACTACAAGAAGGCGGTTACCGCAATCCAGAAGGTGACAAAAAAAACTGCCAGCGAATTAGACGATGAAATTGGCTTGCTGAACAACTTGGCTTGGGTCTTGGCTACTTCACCTAAAGATGAAATCCGCGATGGCAAACGTTCGCTCGAACTGGGACTGAAGGCTTGCGAACTCTCAGAATATAAGGAAGCCCATATTCTCAGTACATTGGCCGCCGGTTACGCCGAGACCGGCAATTTCGACGAAGCCATAAAATGGTCTGCGAAAGCGGTCGAAATCGGTGCCCAGGAAGAAAATGAACAGTTGAAGCAGCTCAAGGACGAACTCGAAAGTTACAAAGAGAAGAAACCATGGCGCGAAGTTCAAGAGGTCCAAGAGAATAAAAAACCACTCGGGGCCGCGAAGGATACGGTTGAAACTTGAGCTGTAATGTGTTCTAAGGAATAGTCGAGAAATAAGGCGAGCGGCACATGGGAATTTGCCAATACAAGCCCGAAGCGCGAGCGAGTGAGAGCCTGGACTGACTCGTGCGTGGTTTCGGCACTCGCTTGCGCTTCGGGCTTGTATTGGTAAATTCCTATCTGCCGCTCGCCTTAGGAGCAAAGCAAGGCAGCCTTCCGAATCGAGATTTGGAATAGATACCGTAATGGCTCTCCCACATGTCGCTCATTCGGTTTCGGCATGAATAGTAGGGACGAGTTGTGCATCGCCACTATTGAGGAGAATAAACATGTCGATTGAAACCAGCCGACGAGAGGCCATCAAACATTCAGCGGCGACCGCAGCGGGATTGTGGGCTTGGCTTTCGCATTGTTCGAGCTGCCTGTCACAAGAAGCTAGCGAAGGCGAATTGGTTCCATTCGTGGATGAACCCAAAACGCCTGAAAATCGGCTCGATTGGGAAACTCTCGATAGTTGGTTGACTCCACAAGATCAGGTCTTTTCCGTTCAACATTATGGAACTCCTGAGTTCGATTACAAAGACTTCAAGCTCGAAATTGGCGGCCTGGTCAAACGTCCCAAGACATTCACGATGGACGAATTGAGGGCGCTGCCCAAGACGGACACGCTCATGACGCTGGAGTGCTCCGGCAATGGCTCCAATAAGGGTTTCATGAATGCGGTCTACAACAGTCGTTGGTCCGGTACGCTGCTGGCACCACTGCTGAAGGAATGTGGCGTCGATCCGGCGACCACGGAAGTCGTGTTTTTTGGCACGGACAAGCAGGAGGAAACTCTCAGACCAGGCACACCCCGCGAGTTGAAAGTCGAGGTGCCTTTCGGTCGCAGTTTGTCCATCGTGGACGCGATGCGTCCGGATTTGTTGCTGGCTTACCAGCGCAATGGTGAACCGATGGAACATCGCAACGGGGCTCCGGTGCGATTGATTGTTCCGGGATGGTATGGGATTGCCAATGTCAAATGGCTAACTCGAATCGAATGCCGCGATCGCCGGTATATGGGCCGCTATATGGCGCGCGATTACGTCACCGTGCGCGGCGAACGCCAAGGCAAGGACGTCGTATTCGTCGAATCCTCGGTCACTCGCATGAACTTAAAATCCGCTGTAGCACGAGTTACAAGACAAACCACCGTCGATGGCAAAATCCCCGTCAAGGTGTTCGGAGCAGCCTGGGACGACGGTACTGGCATCGCCAAAGTCGAGGTCCGAGTTGACGATGGACCGTGGCGTGAAGCAAAACTCGCCGAAGAGCCACGTTCCAAGTACTGCTGGACTTTTTATTCCGTGGACTTAGGGCATCTCGCGCCCGGCAAATACACAGTGGTATCGCGGGCTACGAACATTCACGGTCGCGTGCAACCATCGGCGGAAGACGACGAAATTGCGCTCAAGAAAACTTACTGGGAAGCTTACCAACAATGGCCGCGTTCGATTTCCCTCGAAGCCTAACTCAAACTATAGTTGATCGCTAGTTGTTTCCAAACGCGGCATTGTCGCCTTTTGCTCCCGCAAAAGCAAAGTAACACCGGATGAGTTCATCGAGCCTATCGTTTCAGGCGACCAGTTTATCGTTATGTGTTTCACTAGCCGCGATTGCCCTGGTCGTGTGGCTGGCATGGCGCGCTTGGTCGCGCAGCGGTTGGCGCCGAACCGTATTATGGCTCGAACTCTTGCGTATCGGCGTCGTGTGCTGCGCGGTATTTTTGCTCAACCAACCCGAGGCAGTGCAGAAGTTCATTCCGACCGATCTGCCTACGGTTGTCGTCCTAGGCGATCATTCACGCAGTATGGAGACACAAGATGTCGACCAATCGTCGACACCAACTGGAACCAGCGCTGCAAACAGCTCGGCTCCATCAATTGGCAATCCAAAAATCTTATCGAGATTACGAGCTTTGGCACCTTTGATGGACCAATCCACCTGGGCCAACGCATCCAAAAAATTGCGCGTCGTCGTTCAGCCGTTTGCTTTGGGCGAAGCAAGCATTAAGAGTGACCTGCACGAAGCACTGAAACTGGCGCGCGACGAACATCAGAATTTGCGAGGCTTGGTCGTTGCTTCAGACGGTGATTGGAACAGCGGCTTGCCACCGGTGCAAATGGCGATGCGATTGCGGTTGGACGGTGTACCAATAATCGCCGTGCCGCTGGGGAGTACGGTGCGTTTGCCCGATATCGAGCTAGCAAGCTTCGATGTTCCAACGTTCGGCATTTCAGGCAAGACCGTACGCATCCCGTTTACTCTTGAAAGTTCCCTGCCGCGAGATCATGTGACGACGGTTACGCTGACCGCCTCCGATGGAACTCAGGTGCAACACGAGGTTCGCGTCTCCGCGATGGGACGCACTACAGACGCCGTTGTTTGGAAACCGGCGCAAAATGGCGACGTAACGCTGGCTTTGAACGTCCCGAGCCATCCCGACGAAAAACTGCTGGACAATAACAAGAAATCTGCGCCGATTGCGATTCGCGAGGAAAAACTGAAAGTGCTGGTAATCGAATCGATACCGCGCTGGGAGTATCGCTATTTGCGGAATGCACTGTCGCGCGATCCCGGCGTCGAAGTTTCTTGCCTGCTGTTTCACCCAGGGCTGAGCAAAGTCGGAGGCGGTAACAAGGATTACATAGCGTCGTTTCCGGAAGAACTGGAAGACTTGGCAAAGTATGATGTCGTCTTCTTAGGCGATGTCGGGATTCAAGAAGGTCAGCTCACCGAGCAGCAATGCAAATTACTCAAGGGATTGATCGAACAACAGGCCAGTGGCTTGGTTTTCATGCCTGGTTTAGAAGGCCGACAATTTTCTCTGCTTGGCTCGCCGCTGGAAGAATTGATGCCGGTTGTGCTCGATTCCAACCAACCGCAAGGCTGGGGATCTCGCACACCTTGCCATTTCGAATTGACAGAACTCGGCAGGCGCAGTTTGCTAACCAAGCTGGCGGATTCTCAAGACGACAACATGCGGATTTGGGAAAACCTGCCGGGTTTTCAATGGTACGCACCGGTCGTGCGCGCCAAAGCTGGTTGCGATGTATTGAGCGTTCATCAAGATGAATCAAACGCTTATGGACGACTACCGCTATTGGTGACGCGGACGTTCGGGGCCGGCAAAGTTCTGTTCATGGGAACCGACGGAGCCTGGCGCTGGCGGCGCGGCGTAGAAGATCTCTATCATTATCGTTTCTGGGGGCAGGTCGTGCGCTGGATGGCTTATCAACGCAATATGGCCAAAGGCGAAACGATGCGGTTGTTCTATACGCCTGAGCAGCCCCAAGTACGCCAGACTCTAACACTAAACGCCAACGTCATGGAAGATAGTGGAGAGCCGCTCGCAAGCGGTGACGTCACCGCGCGCATCGTCGCACCCTCGGGTCGAGTCGAAAACGTGCGCCTGAACAGTGGCGGCGGTGAATGGGGCGCATTCTCGGCGCCCTTTACTCCGGCTGAAGCCGGCTCGCACGATATCGTTTTGTTTTGTAAGCAGACCAGTGGCAAACTCGAAGCGAAACTATTCGTGCAAGGAGCAGCTCTGGAAGCCATCGGGCGCCCAGCACGGCCTGAGGTTTTGGAAGAGTTAGCGCGAGTATCGCGCGGCAAAGTTCTCGATGTTCGAAACACCGATCAAATATTACAAGCCGTATCCGATATTCCCGTAACTCCCGAAAAGATCCGCCGCATTCAGTTGTGGAGCCACCCCTTGATCGCCAGCACGTTAATTATATTACTCGGACTATTCTGGATCGCCCGCAAGTCCGCTGGACTGTTTTGATACAATGACCTTGCAGCAGGCATTCGGCCTAGCGGCTGATAAGTACCATTCCCTCAAGGTACATTTGCATTTAGGCGAGCGGCAGATGGGAATTTACCAAGGCCTCAGCGAGTACAAGCCCGATGCGCAAGCGAGTGCGTCAAACCTGGCATACACTCGCTTGCGCTTCGGGCTTGTATTGGTAAGAAACTATCTGCCGCTCGCCTTAATGGATCACCTGAGCCTCATGGCCACAGCCAAGTCCGTCAGGTCAACCGGAATCGAAGCCCACCACGCCTCAAACTCCGGCAAAGAAGACACATCGCAGATCGACAAAGGCTAAAAAGATCGACAGTGATCGATTTTTGTCAGGTGTATCGAACAACCCGATAATAAGAAGGCGATCATTTTAGATCGTAATTCTTCTCAACTTTCTTACCTTCCTCAACTTGCAGTTTTTCGATGGTCGACTTGGTATTAAATTTCGCTGGCAGATACTGTTCTTTCCTTACCATGCCGACAGTTTCAGGTGGCATGTCCGGTCCGCCTCCAACGACTTTGGATTCGCGGAGAGCGTTGATCTTGACGATGTACGTACCGGGAACCAAACCCGTTTCTCCGCTTAGTTTGTAATCGCCGTTCAGAATTTTTCCAGATGAAGTGAACCCCTTGCTGCCTTCGTCTGGTTGAAAGGTGATGTCGCCGTCTTCGATCGGTTTACCACCATAGCTGACCTTACCCGATATCTCGCTTGTCGCCGGTCCTGATGGCCCGCATCCAACTGCGAAGTGCAAGAAGCAAAGAAATACTAATCCATATACCGATAGAGAGCGGTTGCTCATTTTTTGAGCCTAATTTCGAATGCCAATGAAGTAGAAAACTCTAGGACAGCTTTACAGGCACCGTCCTAGAGATGTGATTCGACAGTAAGCGGTTACTCGTTATTTGCAACAACTTCACCCTTTGCGCGACTGCTGAGTCCGGCAAGCGATACTTGGTCGATTGTTTGCGAAAGGAATACAACCGAACCATCTCCCCGTACGAAATGCGCACCGCCGGGATGGTAGCTTGCAGGTCCTGAGAATGCGTTGCCTCCCCAGTGATCGTGAGTAAATGGCGGCGCACGGTTAGGCGTGGAGCGGAAAGGTGCGTTTATTCCGTTAATTGTACCGATGCCATCCGAATACGAATGCCATCCACAACAGTGATTTGTACCAGGACCACGACCGATGATCTCGCAAAAGGCCAGCGTATTACTCGTACCATCCGTTATGTCCCCAAACTTTACTGCCGAATCGTGAAAAAACATTCCGTCACCATTAGGCATAACCAAGCTCAAAGTTCCACCGGGCAGTGAGGGAGATCGTCGACCGTGAGTGGCCGAATCGGCAATTCCTTCATAATGAGTCCGTGCGGAGTCTTCAAGTGGGTTCGACCTCGCGCAGGGATTCGTCGCACCGGTCCAATTCATGCCGTCAGTTTCCGGATTGGATGGACACAGAAACACTGGGAGCTTCACTAAGGAGATACAATTGAAATTGCCCGGGACTCTTCCGCCCCCCTGGGTCGGTGCAGCATTGTCAGCCCACTGATGGTTAAAAGTTAGGCCAAGGTGCATTGTGTTCTGGACGTTCCCCAGTTCCAGATATGGCAGAATCATTGTCGAAGTAGTGTGCCCAAGGAATATGGCAGAAGCCATGGACGTTCGGCCTGGAGGGAATTTTTTATAGGCGTCGTGATAGTTGTGCAAAGCCAAACCAATCTGCTTGAGGTTATTGCCGCACTGCATGCGTCTGGCGGCCTCGCGCGCCGATTGAACTGCCGGTAGCAACAACCCAACCAGCACGCCGATAATCGCAATGACCACCAACAACTCTACCAACGTGAAAGCTCGTCGTGAACTGTTTCTATCAAACATACGCATACCTCTCACTAAGTCACGAGAAAACAAATTAACCCAAAGACCATTTTCATTCGAACGAATGATCAGTAACAAAAGTCACCCACTCCGGTTTACAATAATCAGAGACGTGACAATCACAACACGGCAAGTTCAATAACTGGAATGGAAACTTGACTCACCTTTTCACAATGTGAAATCGGTTTTTATCACATTATTTGGCGAATGTCAACAATTTTCTCGCAGCCAACGCAACTTGTTAACCGAAGTGTGGTGGGGTCTTGGGGCTTCGGGTCAGCTTGGGTTGGGGTCAGCACCCTGCCTGCTTGGCCAGGCAGAAGCACAGTTTACCTAGCCAATATGCGGCGCGGACAATGAACGGCGCCCCAGGCCAGACGAGCTGAACTGGGGCCCGATCACTTAAAGATTGAAGATCTTGCGCAGTAGAAAATCCTAGACTGCGAAACCGATTCACCTGCCTGACAAGCAGGCAGGGATCACCTTCTGGCTCGTTGCGGCGCATCGAGTTGTGCAATCGACGGACTTTTCTGCGGGAATATAGCAAGTGCTCTTGTGTTTTTCGCGATATGCAACGTCAACTTTTTGCGATTTCGACACAAAGGTTACTTCGCGAGCGATGGCACCGTCGGTAGCACGGGAATTATTTCAGGAACGATGTAAGCTTGAGCTGCGACGAGCAGGCCGACCAAGATGGCCAATGCGATACTGTGGGCGAACACGTATCTCAGGATAGTGCCTTCTTGTCCGTGTTGGCCGGTTGCCACACCAGCTACGACAATGGATTGGGCATCGATCATTTTGCCCATCACGCCACCGGAGCTGTTCGAGGCCGTTGCCAGGATTGGGGAAATGTCGAGGCGCTCCGCAGTGATCTGCTGCAGATTACCGAACAGGACATTTGAGGACGTATCGCTGCCGGTCAAGGCAACTCCCAACCAGCCTAGCAGAGGCGAGAAAAACGGAAATAGAAATCCAGTGCTCGCAAATGCCAGTCCCATCGAAGCGTCCAGTCCGCTGTACTTAGTTGTGTAACCAATCGCCAACATGACCGCGATTGTGACTAGCGAAGTGGTCGTGCGTTGCAGAGTTCTCAAGAAAAGCGAAGCTAGCATCGTAGGTCGGACACCCAGCACCAGCCCCGAGACGATCGCCGACAACAGCAGCGCGGTGCCGGTCGCCGAAGCCCAATTGAAATTGTAGATCGCATTCTCCGCTCCAGCGCGTTGTGCAACGACCGGAACGTCGCGAACTACATTCTGGTGAAGCACTGGAACTGGAAAATCCAGTTTTGTCAAATCGTTCAATGCCTTCTTGGTTAGCGGCAATCCCCATATGAAAACCAACACCGACAAGATGATCCACGGCAGCCACGCAATCAGCGTTTCGCGAGTCGCTGGAACTTGCTCGCGCTCGGCAGCCGCTTCGTCCGGAAACCGCCATGTCGTCTTGGGTTGCCAGACACGCAACAGTCCCACGAGACTTGCGATTGAAACAATCGCGCTGATCACATCAACCAACCAAGGACCATGATAATTGCTGACCAAGAATTGCATGATTCCGAAACTCAAACCGGTGACCAAACACGCGGGCCACACTTCCGTCATGCCACGCCAGCCTGCCATGGCCCAAATCAACCAAAAGGGAACAATCACGGAGAAAACCGGTAACTGTCGCCCTACCATCATGCTCAACTCTTCGATCGGCAACTTGGTAACGTCCGCCAGCGCGATCAAGGGAGTTCCCAGTGCCCCAAACGCGACTGGCGCCGTATTGCCGATCAATGCCAATCCGGCTGCGGGCAGTGGTTTGAAACCCAAGCCGATCAGCATCGCGGCGGAAATCGCCACGGGCGTCCCAAATCCGGCGGCGCCTTCGATAAACGCACCAAAACTGAACGCTATCAACAAGACTTGAATTCGTCGATCGTCGGCCAGCGTTGCGATCGAGCGTTTCAAGACATCGAATTTACCGGTTGCAACCGAGATGTCATAGGTGAAAATTGCCGTGATCACGATCCACCCTATAGGAAACAGTCCATAGGCTGCTCCATTTGCGGCCGCCGCCAGCGCCAACGAAACCGGCATTTTGAACACACCAATGGCAACCAACAGAGAAACCGCCAGCCCAGCGATCGCGGCCCAGTGCGCTCTCCAATGATATCCCGCCAATAATCCCAACAGTACAAAGATTGGCAATGCGGCCACCAGTGCCGACAAGAACTGATTGCCACAGGGGTCATATTGTTGAATCCAAGGAGTCATTCGGGCCCGTTCGTAGTTGATGAGAGTAAAACGATTATCCTCAATCGTTTTCGGAAACTACTGAGAACTACTGGTGAGTGATTGAGGACTACTGATCACAAGAGCAGCCGCTGAGCAGTTGCTGAGCACTTGAGGACAATTGCTCTACTCTCTTGCTGGACACGGCAGTAGGCAGAATAAACATCCAAGCTGGCTTATGCAAGCTGATCGAGCATAGATGGCGGCAAGGACGCCCTGCTGGTTCAATGGGATCGCTCGGGTTGCCAATGAGACATCGCATGTTCGAGAGCTTCGTTCACAGGCCGCAACGATACTCCCGTCGCCAGCAGTTTCGAGCTATCGAGTACGCAATTCGAACGTGGCGCTGTGACTGCCGAGCTATAGAATTCCTGATCGTTCTCCCAAAATTGGAATTCGCGGTCCAGATTAAGTTTCCTCTGAATCAGCTCGACGACCTCTCGCGAGGTTACCCAACCAGGATTGGTGATATTGTAAATACCTGGCGGCGCGGCAATTTTCCAAAGCTCGAATGCCGCGCGAACAAAGTCGCCTAAATGAGAAATCGAATTAACGTTGTCGTAGATCTTGGGATATCGCTGGAGTTTGGACAAGAAATTGCGAGGACCATCTACTTCGTTAAACGGAATGCGCAGTCGCCATAGATACGCTCGCTCGTCGCCGCGCAAGGCTTCTTCGGCCAGCGCTTTTGTACCACTGTAAAAACTACACGGGGGCTGGCGAAAACTGAAATTAGGTGCGTCGGTTTCTCGAAAACCTTGTACTGCATGGGGACGGCTTTCGACGATGCGTCTGATATTCGGTGTCATTAAATTGGGTTCAATGCGACAATTTCCATCTTCGATGATCGCACCGCTATATATGCAGCCGGATGATACATGTCCCCAAGGAATACCTGCCGATTGACAGGCATGCGACAGAGTCAGCGGGAATAGCGTATTGCCCTGCAGGGTATCTGCGCGTGCTTGTTCGCATGCGTCGACGTTTGGCTTGCCCGTATAACCAGCCGCGTTGATTAAAAACGTCGCACGAACACTGCGCAAATATTCGACCAGCGGGCCGTATTCGGTATAGCACACTTGGCTGCGCGAGATTGCGACAAACGGCTCGCGCATTTCTTCGAGCATCCTCGCGAAAGCGCTCCCCAAGTACCCTGTGGCTCCTAATAAAACAATCATTCGCTGGCCGTGCCCAAAACTGGCGTTCGCTTGGCCTCTGCACAGACATTCAAGAGATAATCTCGATATTCGCAATTGGGCATTTCTGTCGAAATCTTTTCCAAATGAGCCAACGAAATAAAGCCCCTGTGCAAAGCCGCTTCCTCGGGGCAGCCGATTTTTATTCCCTGCCGTCGCTCGATAGTTTGCACATAAGCGGATGCGTCATGCAAACTGCTGCTGGTACCTGCGTCTAGCCAAGCGAAACCTCGATTGAGCCGGTGTACTTGCAACTGCCTGCGCTGCAGATAAGTTACATTCACATCCGTGATTTCCAATTCTCCGCGCGCTGATGGACGTAGCGACTTCGTAATTTCGACGACTTGATTGTCGTAGATATACAAGCCTGGTACAGCGTAATTGCTTTTGGGTTGCTGCGGTTTTTCCTCGATCGATACCGCGCAACCCTGGCTGTCAAATTCAACAACTCCATAGCGCTCTGGATCGTGCACGTGGTACCCAAATACGACTGCGCCGGAGCGGAACTGATCAAAAGCCGCGCGGAAACTGTCGCCGGCGTAGAAAATATTGTCGCCCAAGATCAGGGAGATCGAATCACTACCGATAAACGATTCCGCGATCAAAAAGGCTTGCGCAATACCTTGCGGTTTGGGCTGGGCACGATACTCGATCGATAAACCCCAAGCACTGCCATTTCCTAGCAATTGCTCGAATCGTGGCAAATCGTGCGGCGTGGAGATCAGACAAAACTCTCGAACACCATTCTCGATCATGGTCGCTAGCGGATAATACACCATGGGTTTGTCGTAGACCGGTTGCAGTTGCTTGCTGGCAACGAGAGTCAGAGGATATAACCTCGACCCAGCTCCACCGGCCAGAATAATGCCCTTCATGCCTGCACTCCACCAAAGAATTCCCAATCCGTGCGCACCTAGCGATGGGGGTCGCGCGTTTCTATTATTGCTTAGAATCAAGAAGTGTCTATTTCAGCTTGGCCGATCCGCGATAATTCAGGGCGATTCGTCGTCCAGCGGAAGCGAACTGAGAAATCGGATTACTTTTGTGATACCAGGATCATCGAATATCGAACTTGCTGATCTTCGCGAAAGGTCGCATTGGTGCTCGACAGATCGGCTGGGCACGGATTATCCTGGTGCAGTTGCTTGTCAGTAATCACTAGGAAAATCTCGTCGGAAAGTCCACTATTATCGATAGGTTCGAAATGACACGAAAACCAATTTGCTTGATACTTACATGGTTATCAGTGTGCTTGCCAAGCACACTCTTGGCTGAAGCGCCCAAGGGAATCAAACCGACAGCACTGGATCACCATATCGCAGAGCCAGATCCAGCTTATGCTTGGTCAGTGGCCAAGACGATCGACACGCCGCAGGGTAAGACCATAGTCATCAATCTTAAATCGCAATCTTGGCTGACCGCCAAAGAAGTTGATCGACCGGTGTGGGAGCATTGGCTGGTCGTTTCGGTCCCCAATAAGGTCCGAACCAGCAAAGCATTTTTGATGATCGGCGGAGGAGGCAACGATCGCCCTATGCCGACCAGTGCTGACGGGATGACTGCGTTGATTGCGCAGTCTGTTGGTGGCGTTGTCGCGGAACTGAAAATGGTCCCCAACCAACCGTTGATTTTCCACGGCGACGGACAGCCGCGCAAAGAAGATGACTTGATTGGCTATGCCTGGGCCGAGTTTCTCAAAGGAGCTGATGCGGAGTGGTTACCTCGACTGCCGATGACCAAGAGCGCCGTGCGAGCCATGGATTGCCTGCAAGAATTTATGGCTAGCGAGGCAGGTGGGAAAGTCACCATCGATAAATTCATTGTTGCTGGTGGTTCGAAACGAGGTTGGACCACATGGATGACGGGCGTCGCAGACGCTCGCGTAGCGGCAATTATCCCGATCGTCATCGACGTCGCCAACTGCGAACCATCGCTACGACATCATGCCGAAGTCTACGGATTTTGGGCAGAGGCCATTGGCAATTACTACCAGCACAAGATTCTGCAGCAATTCGATCATCCACGCATGCAGGAATTATACCGAATCGTAGATCCCTATTATTATCGCGATCGACTGACTATGCCAAAGTTAATCCTCAACGCTAGCGGCGATCAATTCTTTTGCCCTGATTCGTCGCAGTATTATTTCGATTCTCTGCCTGGCGAAAAACTGTTGCGCTACGTGCCCAATGCTGATCACGGCCTCAAGGGAAGCGATGCTTTGGAAAGCATAATTTCGTTCTACCAAATGATCGTTTCGGATAAACCGCGACCTCAATATTCCTGGACGTTTACCGACAACGGTTCCATTCATGTAAAGTGCGCCGCCGCGCCCAAAGAAGCTGTGCTTTGGCAGGCGACCAATCCAAATGCTCGCGATTTTCGACTGCAATCAATTGGTCCTGCTTTCAAATCTACTAAGTTAACCGCCAATGGTGATGGTTGCTTTACCGCCAAGGTCGAACAACCAGCCAAAGGATGGAGCGCCTTTTTCGTCGAACTCACTTTTGACACCGGCGTTCCGCAACCGATGAAGGTCTCGACTGCGGTGCGCATCGTGCCCGACAAGCTGCCGTATGCTGGTATCGATCTAAAGACGGTCAAGTACGAACCCGAGGTAAAGGGCAAACAATAATCGAACGTGCATGGCCACACATCGATGCGACATTGACAAACGATTTCGTGTGAGCTTGAGTGAGAATGGTATCGATTGGGAATTTGATAACTCGAAGCCTTAGCGAGAGATCTCTAAAATGACCGCAACCACTCCATCACTATATGAACGATTAGGCGGCGTCTATAGCATTGCAGCTGTTGTCGATGATTTCATTGATCGAGTAATGGCCAATCCAATCTTGAACGCCAATCCGAAGGTCGACGAAGCGCACCATCGCGTCTCCAAGGCCGGTTTCAAGTACTTGGTTACCGAGATGGTGTGCTGGGCGACGGGCGGTCCGCAACAGTACACGGGCAAATCAATGTATGACTCCCATGCCCACTTGAGCATCACTTCAGCCGAGTGGGATTCGTTCTTGCAAGATTTTCAAGCGACGCTCGACAAATTTCAGGTTCCACCCACCGAGCAACGTGAGTTATTCGCAATTGTAGAAAGCACTCGCGCGGATATCGTTATTTCCCGCGATTAGGGTCATCAAGATCGTCCAGCGAGCGAGGCCAATCATCGCGCAACAGACGACTGAGAGACCGGTCAGCCAGTATTCGGCCAGCCGTTTGGCAGCGTGGGCAATAGTTACATTCGTTTTCCGCATAGCGAATTCTCTGAACGGGTGCACCGCAGTCTGGGCACGCTTCAGCGAATCGACCATGAACAGACATTTCGGGACGAAACGCGGTCACGCGCTCCGGAAACTGGCCAGCATTCTGAGTCTCAAGTCGATCGATCCAGGCCTGCAATGTCGCACGCATGGCAATGCACAGTCTCGATATTTCCGAGTCGTCCAACTGCGCTGTGCGTTTCAACGGTGACAGTTTCGCGGCATGCAAGATTTCGTCGCTGTACGCATTACCGATGCCATCAAAACGACGAGGGTCGGCCAGCGCTCGTTTGAGCGTATTGTTGCTGCGCAACAATGCTTCACGCAGTACATGATCGTCGGCGCGCAATACATCCACTCCGCCAGGATCGAGCGCGTCGACTGCGGACTTTGTGGCAACACACCACATCGCGGCTCGTTTCTTGGAGCTGACTTCCGTTAGCAGCATCGTGCCTTCATCGAATCCAAAAGCTGCCAGATCATGTTTGCCGCGATTTGTCGTCTGAGTTTTGCGCCAGTGAAATCGGCCCGCAATCATCAAGTGGAACACGATAAACAAGGGCCCTTCCAGTTCCCACACAATTCGCTTACCGCGTCTGGAAAAACCAGTCACGATGCGATCCTCGATCGCTTCGATCGGTGGGTCGAAGGTACGCAGCACGAATGGACTGCGCACCGTTACGGTTTTTAAATACTTACCCGTAAGTAATCGGTCGAGTGATCGCACGTACAATACAACATCCGGCAGTTCCGGCATTCGAGGATTTACCTATGCTTGGTTCACGGGAAGTTTCATCGGTCGCTTGGACGAGCATTAGTATTGAGTTTACCAACGATGGTTCAGTCATCTTTAAGAGTATGATAACGCTGCCTTTGTCAGCAGCCAAACATTGATGTTCATCGCCAGGCAAAGTTGGGTCACATTCACGACTGATTTATTTTGTAGGTGACATTTGGATACGATCGTTACGGCTCCAGGCAGTTTAGGTGATGTCAACCCAATGCTCGCAGTCGCGCGACAATTGCAACTCCAAGGCCGATCGGTAGTTTTCTTAGCGGCTGAGCGATATCTGCCACTTGCTGAAAAGGCGGGGCTCGCCACGCGGTCACTGGTCAGCGAGCAGCAATTTGCAAAAGTGCTCAACAATCCTCGACTATGGAGGCCAATGCACGGCGCGAGGATTATCTTGCGCGAAGTAGTCGGAGATTATCTGGAATCCCATTTCGCGTGGATAGAAGCAAACTATCGACCAGGCGAGACCATGCTGGTCAGCCATATACTGGACTTTGCAGGGAGAATTTTTCGCGATCTCCACCCCGAAGCGTTCTTGGTTTCAGTTGTCTTGGCACCGGCAATCCTGCGATCCACCGTCAGTCCGCCTCGTTTGACAGGACGTTTTTGGGAACCTGCGATTCCGCGGTGGCTCAGACCCGCGACGTATTGGGTAGCAGATCGCGGAATCGACCTATTGGCCGGCGGGAACATCAATCGGCTACGCAAGAAAGTTGGCTTGCTCCCGGTGAGAAGCTTACTCAAATCGTGGTGGTTGTCCCCCGACCTAATTCTGGGCATGTTTCCAGATTGGTTTTCGATACCGCAAGCAGACCTGCCCAAGCAAATGAAACTGGTCGGATTCCCTTTGGCCGACAGCGGTGATCTGATATCTGGTGAGCAGCAGGATGAGCTGAAACGAACACTGGAATTGCTGGATGGTCAGCCGAGAATCGTGTTTGCGCCCGGCACGGCCCATGTACATGCGGGCGAATTCCTAAATACGGCTAATAAGGTTTGTGAAAAACTCGGGCAACCTGGCGTCCTGATCAGCTCATCGGCCAAGCAAATACCACGTCAGATTTCATCGCATGTTACTGCGGCGAAATATCTGCCTTTTCGCAGCTTGCTACCACAATCGCTGGCCATCGTTCATCATGGCGGTGTCGGCACAACTAGCCAATCGTTTGCCGCAGGAATTCCCCAGTTGGTTTTGCCGATGGCGTTCGACCAATTCGACAACGCGCAACGCGTTCGACAGTTAGGGTGCGGGAATTGGTTTCCCATGCGCAAGCTCAGCACACCTCTGCTACAGCGCAACCTCGAACGGATTCTAGGCGATCAACAGATTCGTATCGCTGCGCAACACGTTTGTCGGCAGGTTGCCGAACATCCCAACGGCGCTTGCCAAGCAGCCGATCAAATCATAGCCGCTTGGAACCAACGCTGATTGAATACCTGTATCGTCGCAAGCAAGCTACAACGCTTTTACCGCTTTGACGATGTCCAATACTGCTTGCTGTGCGTCAGCATATAGCATGAGCGTGTTGGGAGCCGCGAACAGCGGATTCGGAATTCCAGCAAAGCCCGGGCTCAAGCTGCGTTTGACGACGATAATCGTGCGGCATTTGTCGACGTCGATGATGGGCATGCCCGCGATTGGGCTCTTCGGATCAGTGCGCGCGACAGGGTTCACGACGTCGTTGGCACCGATCACAATTGCCACATCGACCGAATCGAGCGTCGGATTAATATCGTCCATTTCCTTCAGTTTGTCGTAGGAAATATCCGCTTCGGCCAACAATACGTTCATGTGTCCCGGCATGCGACCCGCCACCGGATGAATCGCATACTCGACCGTAGTTCCCCGTTTTTCTAGCAGTTTGCTAAGGTCCCGCACGGCATGCTGTGCTTGCGCAACAGCCAATCCATAACCTGGCACAAAGACGACTCGTTGGGCGCCTTCCAGTATCATTGCGACGTCATCAGCGGTAGTGCTGCGAACGTTCGCGTACACTTCGTCAGCGCTTGCACCGCTGCTATCGCCGGCCATCTTGCCGAACAGCACGTTGGGCAGCGACCGATTCATTGCTTTGCACATAATCTGAGTGAGAATGACACCTGACGCACCGACCAGTGAACCTGCAATGATCAAGATATTGTTATCGATGGCGAAGCCTGTGGCTGCCGCGGCCAATCCGGAATACGAATTCATCAGCGAAATGACCACAGGCATATCGGCGCCACCGATGGGTAATACCAAGAACAATCCGAGAGCCGTTGATACGACGACAATTAACAGATAGTACGCGATTCGCAAGCCAACCGAGTCTGTCCATACCATCAAAGCGGTCAACAACAATCCGGCCGTAAGCAACAAGGCATTGATCAGTACTTGATTAGGCAAACTGTAGGGCTTTTTTAGTTTGTCCCATTCCTCCAATTTGCCGTACGCGACCATACTGCCCCAAAAAGTCACTGTACCAATCAGTCCCGATAGACCGATCGCCACCACGATGTCTGCCGATTGATGGGGATGTTGCAGGAGATCAGCCCAAGCAACCAATGTCGAGGCAGCACCGCCAAGCCCATTCAACAAACCAACCATTTGAGGCATCGCTGTCATCTGAACTGCTTGAGCCATGTAGACTCCAGCAATGGTTCCCGCAAGTATGCCAATGCCAATCAATACATAGCCAACAATGCTTGGGTCGGCAGCCGCGCCAATCATGGCCAAGGCCATACCCACAGCGCTTAGCACGATGCCGCGCACGGCGCTCTTGGGGTGGGACATCATCTTCAAGCCAATGATCAACAGGATCGAGGCTAGGAGATACGCAAATTGAATAGTGGCTTGGGAGATCATCGCGGAATCTGAACTCGTGGATTTAGGATCAAAGGGAAGTGAATCTAGGTCGTTAGCAAATTGCGAGCGTTACTCTCAAAAAAAGCTTGGTGGCTTGCCATTTAGCGTTTCTTAAACATCAACAGCATACGGTGGGTCACCACAAATCCGCCCACCACATTAATCGTCGCCAGCGCGGTCGCGATCAGAGCCAGAAAACATGCGAATCCGCCGCTGCCGTTGCCTGCTGCGATAATGGCTCCAACCACGGTGACACCGCTGATCGCGTTGGAGCCTGACATCAAGGGTGTATGCAAAGTCGGAGGAACTTTGGCGATCACTTCAAAACCAACAAATACAGCTAAGGCAAAAACCGTCAAGCTGCCGACTAAGACCGTTGCTCGTGAGATGCCACGCGAATTGGCATTCGGAGAATGTAACTCTGGTGGCATAGGCGTGGCCATCGCTCCGACTGCCTGAACCGCCTCTATTGCTGTTTCAGCCTGAACAGTCTCGCTGGCCGCGGCTTGCGGTTCGGTCGCGACGGCTGCGTCGCCCGCTTTTTCGCCTTGAGCCAAAATGGACGATTCTGCGTAGACACAACACACCACCGCTGCAACCAATATCAACAAGTACTTTAGTCTCATAATCGAGCCATTCACAATTCAAGTCAGTGGACAAGCAGAACCGATCTGGTGAGAGCAAATCATCAAGCGACTGCCGGTTTCGTTTCGAGCCCGAGAATCTCGCGTACACGGCTCTGCACCACTTCTCCGCCGCGGGTTACGAGCGTATCACGAATGATTTCGTCCTCGAGATTCAAATTCAATTCGCCCTTTTTGACCAAGTTCAACAGGAACTTCGTTACATTGTTGGCGAACATTTGGCTGGCGTGTTGCGGGACCTCTGCGGCGATATTTGTCGGACCCAGAATAGTAACTCCATGGACAATCGTTCGCTGGTCAGCTTTGGTTAGTTCGCAATTGCCGCCACGTTCGGCGGCCAAGTCGATAATCACTGAGCCGCTTTGCATTCCGCGAACCGCGTCAGCGGTTATCAACAGCGGCGACTTTTTGCCCGGAATAGCGGCCGTAGTGATCACAACGTCGCTTTGAGCGACCACGCTAGCCATCAATTCTCGTTGCTTGCGGTAGAACTCCTCATCCATCGCTTTGGCATACCCGCCTTTGTCCTCGGCCCCCTTGTTTTCCAAAAGCATCTCGACAAACTTGCCACCGAGGCTTTCGACTTGCTCGCGGCAGGCAGGTCGCACATCGTAAGCGGAAACTACGCCACCGAGTTTGCGGCCGGATGCGATCGATTGCAGACCCGCCACACCGACGCCAACGACAAAAACTCTTGCAGCAGTCAATGTCCCCGCCGCAGTCATCATCATGGGAAACATTTTGGGCAGCTCCATTGCAGCTAACAACACCGCTCGATAGCCCGCGATGGTCGCTTGGGAGGAGAGCACATCCATGCTCTGAGCACGCGTGATGCGTGGAATTAGCTCCAGCGAAAAAAGTGCGGCGCCCGACTTAGCAAACTCAGCTACGGCCTGAGCTTCGCCCAAGGGATCACAAGTTCCGATCACAATTTGACCTTGGCGAATTCGCGTTCGATCGGCGGCACCCTGGTTGGCATCGGCTCCAGCAGCGCGAATCTGCACCACGATATCGGCAGCATAAGCGTCATCGCGGCTGGGGACGATCGTCGCCCCTTTTTCGGCAAAAGCCTGGTCGAGAAAACCAGCCTCCTGCCCCGCTCCGCTTTGAACCAAGACTTCCAAGCCCGCTTTGACGAGCGTTGGAACACAGTTTGGCACTAACGCAACTCGACGTTCGCCTGCCAACGATTCTTTGACTACTGCAACTTTCATCGGACCTGCATCCGCCGGTTGAAAAGCACGAAGTGGACTCTCTAAGATGGGAACAACATAACACTATGCGCCCCAACAATAAAAGATGGGGCAAGCGATAAATTTTTCGCAACTTGCGCAATGTCCTGCGAACTCGCTTTCATTTCGGGTCGGTGAAGACCCGATTTTCTTGCTACAACACTTAGTTAGGCGTCTTGCATTTCGTTCCGTGGACAGGCCGACGGCAAACAACGCCTTCCGGCTGACTATAGCGGCGCTGTCCAATTAGAAAGCTACTAGCGGGCACACGCCGGCGGTATTACACGTTAAGATTGAGGTTTTGAAGGGATTTTTCGGTCAGCGAATTTGTTTCTATCGCATTAGGGTTACCTGTGAAAACTTGGTTGAACCGGATCTTTTGGATGCTTGCTGGCTCGTTATTGCGCTTACGCTACCGAGTGACAGTTGAGGGTGCAGAACAGTTGAAAGGGCTGAAGGGCCCGACGCTGGTGTTGCCGAACCATCCAGCGTACGTCGATCCAGCGCTGGTGCTCAGCCATGTTCGCTTGACTCGTCCCTTGCGGCCATTGGTGTTTTCCGGCACTTATCGCATCTGGCTGCTGCGACCGCTGATGAGCCTCGTCGATGCATTCGAAGTACCCGATTTATCGTCCCAAAGTCGCGATGCGCAGGCGAAGACTCTGGAAATGATCAGTGCCGTGGTCCAGCGGCTGGACAGTGGCGACAATCTGCTCATTTACCCATCAGGCAGATTGCAACGTGGCAATCAAGAAATAATTGGCGCAGCCCGAGCGACTCAGGAAATCTTGGCGCGCTGTCCGAACGTGAACGTAGTCTTGCTGCGCACGCGCGGCGTATGGGGCAGTAGTTTCAGTTGCGCTCAGACTGGTGGCTTACCCAAGCTTGCCGCGGCAGCTCGATCCGCGCTGGGCTGGGCGCTGGCTAGCCTCTTGTTCTTCTTGCCACGCCGACCGGTATCGATGTACTTGCAAGTCGTTCCGCGCACGGATCTGCCTGCTCAATCGCGCGACAGTCTGAATGCCTTACTGGAACAATGGTACAACGTCGATGGCGGCCAGGAGCCCCTGTTTGTTCGTTATCATCATCTGTGGGGACCGCGCGAAGGAAGATTTCATGCCGGTGGCTCGGGTGAACAAGTCGATATAGGTCAACTGAATCCGAAAACGGTACACTTAGTCAACGAGCTGATTCAATCTCACTTGGATCGCCAGTTGTGTGATGAAGAGCTGCAAAGTTCTACGACACTTGAGTCGATCGGACTCGATAGCCTTGATCGCATGGATTTGGCACTGCGTATCGAGCAGCAGTTTGGCTTTCGGTCTAGTTCCGTTGCCTCAACGCTGGGTCAGTTATGGATGCTGGCCGACGGCAAGTTGCAACAAGGACCGCAATCACCTGCACGTGCACCCGAGCTATGGTTTGCCAGCGGACGATATAACGCGCGGCCCGAAGTTTTGGCAGATACCATCGCCGACGCGTTTGTGAGTCGCGCTCTGAAACAACTCGACGATATTGCGGTCGCTGACGCGATTTCGGGTGTGCTAAAATTTCGGCGCATGTTGGTCGGCGCGACCCTGCTGTCCAAGCAACTGCGAAAGTTGGAACAGCGTCACGTCGGACTGATGTTGCCTGCATCGGTGGCCGCCGATTTGGTATTCTTCGCGCTGCATCTGGCCGGCAAAGTACCGGTAATGATGAACTGGACAACCGGACCGGCCAATCTAGCGCACGGAGTAAAGGTAACCGACGTCAAGCACATCGTGACCTCGCGCAAGATGATCGATCGGCTGGGTATCGAAGTCGAAGGCGCGGAGTATATCTTCTTGGAAGATCTGCGAGGTAAGATTAGCAAGCCCGCAGGGTTGTTGGCGCTGGCTGCAACTTATGTCATGCCAAGTTCATTCGTGCGTAGCCTGCCGAAGCAAATGCCCGATGATCCAGCAATGTTCCTGTTTACATCGGGCTCGGAGTCGTTGCCCAAAACGGTACCTTTATCGCATCGAAATGTTCTAACCAACGTTCGGGACGGGTTGGAGATTCTCGCCGCTGACGGCTCGGACGCATTGCTGGGGTTCCTGCCGCCGTTCCACAGTTTTGGCTTGACGGGCAACGTCCTGTTGCCGCACGTGGCTGGCATTCGCACGGTGCGCTATCCCGATCCCACCGATGCGCGAGGACTGGTGCATACGATCGCTGCATATCGTCCGACCATGGTGTTCACTACTCCGACCTTTCTGGGGTACATGCTGTCGGTTTGCAAAGGCGAGGAGCTGCGCAGCTTGAAAAAAATCATCACGGGCGCCGAGAAATGCCCCGAGTCGATCTTTCGTCGCTGCGCGGAAGTGGCGCCCGAGGCTCAAATCTTGGAAGGGTACGGCATCACCGAATGTTCGCCCGTCGTGGCGGCCAATCCGTACGGGCAAGCTCGTCAGGGGTCGGTGGGCAAGCCCGTCAAGAGCGTTGAAGTATGTGTAGTGGATCTCGAAAATCATCAGCGCGTGGCGGAGGACCAACCCGGCATGTTGCTAGTTGCCGGACCATCGATATTCTCTGGCTACCACGCGCATGCTGGGGACTCGCCGTTTGTCACATTTGAAGGACGATCGTGGTACAAGACAGGCGACTTGGTATCGATCGATCGCGAAGGCTATATTCACTTTCAAGGACGCTTAAAGCGATTCTTGAAAGCGGGTGGCGAAATGATCTCCTTGCCAGCACTTGAAGAGCCATTCTTGAAGCTCTTCCCAGCCGACGAAAATGGTCCGCGCGTGGCTGTTGAAGGTATCGAAACACTCGACGGGCGACACATCACGCTGTTTACAACTTTTGAATACTCGCTGCGCGAAGCCTCGACCTTACTCCACGAATCCGGTTTGCGCGGCGTGATGCGGCTGGACGAAGTGTGTCAAATCGCATCGATCCCAGTACTGGGCACCGGCAAGACGGACTATAAACAGCTCCGACAATTGATCCAGAATTCGTGAATTTTCCACAATCAGGTCCTGCAGATCCTGGTAGGTTTCGTCTCAGAAAGTCCCTCCGCTCGACGCCCATGATGAGTAACGCGTCGATTTTGGATTTTTGGTCTGAAATTGACTGAGATTATTGCCGATGCTGGGTTAATGCTGAACTTGGTACAATTGGACCATGCAAAAGCAAAAGGGATCTAATGCAAGGGGAAATCTTTGAGTTCAATGGAACAGACGCCTGATTTTGCCAATCCTCCAATTGTCGAGTTTGTGTTGGGGATACAGTTTGCGCCACTTGAGAACTTTACAACAGGGCACCTGGGTTTGTTTTGGGAACGACTCGGGCGGAACGAGTGGCCAATCGTTGGCGACGAACATCCACTAGAGCCGCAGTTCGAGTTGTTTGATCGACCGCGCTGGAGTAATCCGCTCAAACTCCAGTTCAAGCTGCAACCAGGGTTTCAACCTGGTCGCTTTACTTTACAGAATCATGATCGCGATCGAATGATTCAATTGCAGGATACGCGTCTGTTGTTGAACTGGCGAAAACGAACGACTGGACAAGAGGATAAGTATCCGAGCTACAAGGTTCTCATTAGAGATTTCGAACGACACTTTGCAATGTTGCAGCAATTCGTTGCAGAGCACAATTTGGGAGAATTGCAACTGAAACAGTGGGAAATCACTTATGTGGATTCGTTTCCTTAAGGTGATTTATGGACGAGCCCCGCCGATTGGCACAATATTCTGCCTGGCTTGTTCGGGACCCTTTCTACCAATTCGCAACCCGAACTCGTTCTCGAACATCGAGCTGCGGAGTGGAGTTACGAGATTGCTCCCAAGCGCGGACGACTACATGTAAATGCTCAAGTCGGATTCTTAGCCGAGTCGTCACATCCGTCTCTGCTTCTGAATATCACTGCGAGAGGGCCAATTGGAGCAAACGGAGTTCCCGCGCTCCGCGACGGCCTGGACCTGGGACATGATGTATCGGTCAGAGAATTCCTGGCAATGGTGGAACCTAAAATCAAATCAACATGGGAGCGAAAAAAATGAGTGCAGTTCTCGAACCAAATCAGGCAATATTGATGGGACGTGAACGATATAGTGCCAATGCTCGAAACAGGATTTCAATTACTGCTTACGTTTCAGATACAACTGATCGGATCCAATGGAAAATTTGCTTCGAACAGCTTCGTCGTTTGGGATCGTATGAATTCGATTGGAATGATGAAGGTGCAGAACCGCCAAGAACCGACGTTCTTTCGCTATCGAACAGTATAGCCAAGGTAATGCGAGCCAATTCCGAACCCGCGCCAACTCGATGCTTTGCCACAGATGAGGGCCATATCATCTTTGCTTGGGAAGACGGGGCATGTTATCTCGAGTTGGAGATTGACATTGATCTTTGCTGTACCGCACGCTGGCTACAACCGGGTGCAAAGCTAGCCGAGTCGGCAGTAATAAATATGTTTACTTCGGGTTCTTGAGCGTTTCGGTTCGAAGGAACTGCTTTGAATGAAAACTCAGGAGGATCGCATTACTGAAGACGAGTGGATATTACGCCGCGTTCACGTCAAAGAGTTTGCTTCCTTCGAACTACCCAAGTCCAACCATACGCCTTTAAACCGACGGTAAAGGGCAACTACGTCGACGACAGGGGCATTAGTTTCTATCGCCAAGCATGTATTGAAAATGTGTCGGATGTTCTTTTAAAGGTAAATCCGGAAAAAAAGCATAAGTATGGGGTAGTTCGGTTACCTTTGTTACACCTGCGAATGCTGGGCCTTGATGTCGTCCGCGACGATGACAGTGAAGAACCACAAGTCTCTGGGCACGTCGTCATGCCTTCGTTAAACTCGATCGACTATTCTTCAAACAAGAATTTAGTTCTTGCCCAAATGAAAACCTTAGCGGATTATGTAAACGCACATGGTGAGTTTCTCATTGTTCCCGAGCCTGAAAGCAATTGATTGTTGATTTTCTTGTATGCGACTCCGCATCCCCTCTGAATTCTGAAGCAACAAGCTGCTTGGCGATTTCGGATAACGCTCATTCTGAAATTCTGAAGTAAGGCGAGCGGCAGATGGGAATTTACCAAGGCCTAAGCGAATACAAGCCCGATGCGCAGCGAGTGCGTCAATCCTGGCATACACTCGCTTGCGCTTCGGGCTTGTATTGGTGAGAAACTATCTGCCGCTCGCCTAAGGTCGTTAGTATTAGCTCTGCGATGCTCCAAAAATGGCTTTCGGTATTGCGGCTCAACTGTTGTCATTGTACGGCCCGCCAGTAATGTGACTTGGCGTAGACCTCAGGTGGCTATCTTTTCGTCAAAATGATCCTCACGCAACCAGCCAGCGCGTGGCTCGGCATCGCACCAGAGAAATCACCACGGCGAGGGAGCCGACCAGCACAGATGCAAACAGAGCTATATCCAACTGCCACGTGACCGACAGGCCTAGCTTGGCGGCTAGGCTTTCGCCTACCTTCAATAGCATCAAGTGTGAAAAGTAGATACCCAGCGCAAATGGTCCGAGTTTGGCTAACCACTGTAACAATCGGCCACTACGCAGTTCCAGTGAGGCAAGCAGCAGGAGCATACCAGCATAGTTTTCCAGCAGTGCATTTCGACCTGTAAGGCAGAGCAGCGCCATGGTTACTAAGAATAGCCACGAGACACAGATAACTTTTCGCGACGATGGACCGACCTGCGCTGCAGATGGAGTTGGTCGGATAGCTAGTCCGAAACCCCAGCACACTGCTGGCAGGGCTTCCCACATGTAACTCAGCGATGATGTCGTCGTTGAATTTGCGATCACGGGAGGTTGGATAAGCGCCACCAGCACGCCAACCGCAAGTGCTGCCATGTAGCAGCGGCCATCGTACCCATGGTGAGCATGAATCCACGGCAACGCCAGCTTGGCGATCACAAACATGCCGATACTGGTAGCGATCAAGAACGGAATGAACCATAAATGATATGCTCCTCCCTGCCAGAGCACCTCCAAACCAGGAAATTCATTAGCTTCGTGAGGCAGTAGAGCTGCCTTGGCCAGTTTGAATAGCAAATACAATCCGCTCCACACTAGAAATGGCAAATACAGTCTGCGCAATTTGTCTCGCGTGAATTCCTCTAAGCTCTGCGTTGGTCGTTTGCCCACTCCACGGACAACGAAAAAGATCGCTGTGGCGGCAAAGAATGGTACTGCAAAGCGTCCCAAGATCGAAGTGGGCAATAACGCCTCTGATCGAGGCACATGAATCCAAATGACACCCACCGCAGCTAAGAACCGAGCTGCATCTAAAGCCGGTATGCGCCAGGCAACTGCTGAGCTGCAATTTGGCGCTGAGGTAGGATCGACTTCGATTTTACTCGAAGACTTTATAGGCCCAGATGAAAGCAACTCATTCATATCAACATCCGAGAAGTACTAGGATTCGCCCAGTCGATCACCAGTCGCTACCTTCGCACTTCCGTACGGTCGATCAACAGCCGCTGAAGCGTATTGAAAATGCGCAACAGGCGTGACCAAACGTTGGAGCGAATTGGTCTGGCGCGCCACGACCTGCGTGGTTTTCCCAGCAAGATTTTGAACCAATCCAGCAAGAAAAAACAAATACATATTTACCATAGGAATTACCAGTACATCCTGAAACATACCGTTGGCGAAATAAGCAGTGAGCGTTCCCAGAAATACTAATCCCACCTGGCGAAATTCCAGCGGTAACGATTCTCGACACCACAATCGCCAAGCATGCAGAATCCATATCCCAATCAAAGCAGTAAATACGCTCAGGCCCACTAATCCCGTTTCTGTGAGCAACGACAGAAATATATTGTGTTGTATGTAAGGACGTACTTTCTCAAGGACCATATCGACGTCGCGGTCGTTGAGGTAAACCGTGGCTGATTTTAGATAGTGCCCGATTCCACATCCGAAAACTGGATAATCCTGGAACATCTTCCAAGCAACTACCGCAAGAATCGGCCTCAGGCTGGCCGACTCTTTCATGTCTTCGATGCTGACATTCTTGTCTCGCTTGAAAGCGACCAAGCGATCCCAGTTGGCTCCAACCACCAGCACCAGCGCCATAGCGGTCGAGAGGATCGCTGGCAATCGCCAAAATTTTGGTAGGACGATCAAGATCAACAGTCCAAGCGCACCTACGCCTCCCATCCAAGCACAGCGTGTCAGAGTCGAATGAATTCCCATCAAGTAGACACCGAGCGCGACCAGCAATACGATTCTGCCCCAACGCCCTGCCCGGGGAACGAGCATTAACATGGAGACCATCGCAAACACTAACAGAATTCCGTTGCCCGATGGATTCAGCAGAGGCCCTCGGCCACGGCCCAAGAAATCAACGAATACTGTGCTGGCGATGTAGCGTGGAAAGGGTGCATTCCCATTTTGCGTCACGTGAATTCGTGGTTTTTTATTGGTTTTTTTGAAGTTTCGGAATTAGCTTCAGTTTTTGGATTTGTCGATGGCGTCCATTTGGCTTTGGGCATACGGGTGTGGCGTTTGGTGTCACG
>SYJV01000066.1 GCA_005798335.1 Planctomycetaceae bacterium
AATTCGGCTCGGCAGGAGCCTCGCCCTCCCGTCAAACTCACTTCTCGGACATTATCCTAGTGAGGCATTCGACAAGAGTTGGGTGGGTAAACTGAAATCCTTGGTTGACCAGCCGCTGCGGTAGAGCTCGACAACTGGAAAGCAACATTCCATCTGCCATTTCTCCCAAAGCCATACGCAGGACGGGAGCGGGAACTCTTATCGCAGCAGGACGGTGCATGGCGCTGGCCAGTTTCCGAGTAAACTCGCCGTTGGTCACTGGCTTCGGCGCGGAAATGTTGAAGGGACCAACGCAATCAGGATTAACCAACAAGAAATTCATGGCTCGCACAACATCGTTCAGCGAGACCCAACTCCAGAACTGTTTTCCAGAACCCAGAGGACCACCCAAGCCGAATCGAAAAATAGGATAGAGCTTTTTCAGCGCTCCTCCGGCTGGTGAAAGTACGATACCCAAGCGAGCATGCACGACGCGCGCGCCGATGTTGCTTAATGGCAGACATGCCTGTTCCCACTGGCTGGCAAGTTGAGCAAGAAAGTCCTGTCCGGTTTCTGATTCTTCGGTAACGATTTCGTCGCCGCGATTCCCGTAGATACCTATCGCCGATGCGGAAACGAATGTGTGAGGTGGCTGAGCCAAACTGGCGAGTTGACTTGCCAAAATGGAAGTTGCAGCAACGCGAGACTCGCGAAGCAGGCGTTTTTCGCGAACGCTCCAGCGAGACTGGCCGATGCTGCGACCTGCCAAATTCACGACCGCATCAAGCTGCTGGCACTTGTCAAGTTGCTGGATACCAGCGGTTGGGATCCAGTGGCATCGATCGTACGTGGTTGTATTGCGCGCATCGCGCACCAGGTGAATAATATCGTGTCCAGCCTCAGCAAGGATTCGGCACAACATCGATCCGATCAAGCCGGTCGATCCGGTGACGGCAATGCGCATACGTTGAGTACCGTGTGCAAATTCTGCAAGCGCTCCCTCGGAGTGAAGATGGTTCATTCAGCCTCCGGTGGTCGAGCGGTCATAGAAATTCTTTCCAGCCGCGAGCTTGCAGTTGTTTGACAACCTCGCGAACACGTTCCTCCTCATGCTTGGGAGCCACCAAGGTTGCGTTGGGCGTGTGCACTACGATCGTATCTTGCAAACCGATTGTGACTACCAGATGATCGGGATTTCCGAATACGATCATGCGCTGCGATTGAATTGGCAAATACTTGCCTTGCACACAGTTGCCTTGCTCGTCCGGAGGCGTCAATCGTCCGATCGCTTGCCAGCTTCCGACGTCGTCCCAGCTAAATGTGGCTTCGATCACACCGACATCGTCGTATCGTTCCATCACCGCAAAGTCGATCGATTTGGCGGATATTTTTTCGAACTCGCGCTGCAGCGTTACTGAAAATCCCGGAGTGCCGATACTCTTGGCGATCAGATCGATATGCTTCATACATTCGGGTTCAAAGTGCCGCAACGCATTGAGAATCGTTTGGGCGCGCCACATGAAAATGCCACTATTCCAATAGTACGTGCCCGCCTGCAGATATTGTTCCGCGGTTTGCCGATTCGGCTTTTCACGGAATGAAGTTACACGGAAAGCCGCACCAGCGTTAGCCTCTTTGAGCGCTTCACCTCGCTGAATATAACCGAATGACTCAGCGGCATAGCTGGGACGAATGCCGAACGTGATAATGCGATTCGGAGCACCTTCGATCAGCCTCATCGCTGATTTCATGCAATCGTGAAATTGAGCTTGCGTACTGATCACATGATCGGCCGGCAGGACCAGCATCACTCCGTCTGGGTCTGCATTGACGATTAGCGATGCTGCCAGTGCGATGCAGGCCGACGTGTCGCGTTTTGCTGGTTCACCAACCACTTGCTCGGGAGGCACCATCGCCAACTGTCCCCGCACTGGGTCCACGAGATTCTTGTTCGTCATGACCAAGGTCTGTTCCGGAGAAACCAATCCCTGCAATCGTTCGAAAGTAGTTTGCAGCATTGTGTTCTCGCCAACCATGCGCAGCATTTGTTTGGGAAAGTCCACGCGGCTGGCAGGCCAAAATCGCGTTCCGGAGCCACCCGCCATGATGACAGCATGCAACACTTGAATTTCTCCAATAAGTAGTCCATCAGGATTGGGACAAGGCAAATGTGATAAGACCGCATTGTAGAATCAGCGACACAAACCCACCATTGCCACATTGAAACTTTGCTGCTGCCAACAGAATCATATGCCGCTCGGACCAAGAATGTCCGAAAAGAATTCCGTGATTACTTGTGGCTCGAAGGCAATTCCCCTGCGACATCTCGCCTCGCCAAAACCCAATTTATCCCGCATCCGCAGGCGGAGAAGACTCTCCACGGGTGCGATTTTTTAGTTCGCCTCGTTGCAACTGCTTATCGGGATTGAGGCAGCCACTTTCAATGATGACAAGCAATACTTGTATGTAACGACCGGCGGTTTGCTGCATTGCCGAAACGCATGGCTTGCCCGAGTTGAGAGGCACAATCACGCGTTCAATTGAATTGAGCAAGTCGCTCTTGCGGAAGGAGACGTCTTGGCGGAAAATACCCAACATCCAATCTAGAGCTTGCGCGCCGGGCTGTTTGTGGATTAGTGATCAGCCTAATTGCGCGTTTCTACTCCGCTTTAGGAGCTTCCTGTATTTTGAACATTCATGATCGCTCTGAAGTCCCAAGTAAGATCTCGGACAGCGAATACCAGACCTTTTTTGCGGGTTTCAACTAAGGTGGTGAATACGTCCATCGCTCGGGCTCCGCGGGCGGAGAAGCTTTGAAGGTTCACGTCGCGGCGGCGTGCGCTTACACGGGCTCTACGCTCCGACGTATTGTTGTGTATGGGAGTTGATGATCAAGCTCCGTCAGCAATTCGCATTGCTTGGCCGCGGTCATCGCGATGCGGTCGTTCAATGCATCATAGCCGCTGCGCGTTGAGAACAGCCGCTCGAATTCCGCGCACAGGCCCAAGTGGTCCGCCAGTAATATGCACTGGCCAGCGTCGTCACACACGAGCACTTGGATCACGGGCACACGCGTCTGATGGCGGTAGTACACGATCGCAGCAGTGTGCGAGATCAACGTGCGGACGTTGGCGGGACACTTGGTCTCCAGCCATATCCTGTACGACCACCGACTCATCGGGATAGCGAAGCGCATCGGCCAGCAATGTCGCGAGATCTACCGGACACTTGCGCCGCTCGTGAATCTCCAAGTTCTTCCCCGACCGTCGATCACGCAACAACCTAGGCGGTTTATCGACGTTCGGCGGACGCAACTTCTTATTCTTGTTATCGACGCCCTCCCCCGAACCCGCCCCCGGATCGCCACGCCGTCTTCGAGCGTTGTTTTCCGTCCAGCAACTTCTTCAACCGTTCAACTTCATCTTACAAAACTTGATTGTTGACAGCCAACGCCTCGATCACATTCAGCAGTTTCCTCACTGCCGACAACACCTCCTCCGACAGCTCCTTGACTGACAAAATAACTCAACTTCCTCAACTTCCTGAACGATTGCTGTGATCTCGCGTATGCTCATGATACAATCATACGATTTATCCAACAAAAATCACGCCGATTCAGTGTTGCTAGCGTTGAGAAGGTGCATTCGTTCGAAATCAGTGTAGAACAATAGGTGCTTGCTGGGAGACTGCCAGCGTTCAAACTGATGCCCAACTTACTGCTAAAGCGATCACTCGTTTGCCCTCGGGACAGTTTGATAGAGAATATACTTCAATTTCAGAAATACGAGTTCATGGATCTGCCACTCGATTCAGCCGAACGAACCGTGCGTAAGTTGTTTATTGCCGGTGCTGGCCAAATGGGCAGCGGTATTGCTCAAGTTGCTGCAACTTCGGGTATTGATGTGACGCTGTTCGATGTGCGCCAGCAGTCCGTTCAATCGGCTCTCGAAAAGATGCGCTGGTCACTGGGAAAATTGCACAGCAAAGGCATCGTTGCTGAACCAGCAGACACAATAATGTCGCGAGTGCACTCAGTGTCCGAATTGGACGACGCTGCGGATGCGGAAATCGTGATCGAAGCCGTATCGGAAGTGGCGTCAGTGAAACGTGATTTATTTTCGCGGCTCGACGCTATTTGTCCACCGACGGTACTGTTTGCTTCCAATACTTCCGCAATCCCGATCTCGCACTTAGCGCAAGCTACTACTCGCGAGGACCGTTTTTGTGGCATGCACTTTTTCAATCCCGTTCCTATGTTACAACTGGTCGAAGTCGTGCGCGGTCGATTCACCAGCGATGAGACAATTCGAGTCGCCATGTCCCTCGCGAGGCAAATGGGCAAGGAGCCTGTATTGGTGCGACGCGACATGACTGGCTTTATCGTGAACCGTGTCCTTGGCGCGGCGATAGGCGAAGCCATGCGTTTGATCGAATCGGGACTTGCCGATGCAGCGGACATCGACAAAGCCATGCGACTGGGGTGCGCCTGGAAAATGGGCCCGCTAGAGACAGCGGACTTGGCTGGGCTCGACGTCGTACTCCATATGTACGAAGCGATGCAGCAAAGTGAACCGAATCCAGTTCTATCGCCCCCGGAATCGTTGAAGCAACTCGTGGCTGAAGGTCGGTTGGGTCGCAAGTCAGGGGCCGGATTCTACGAACATGCGAAATCGGTTCCGCGAGCATGAACACACCGCGCGACGCAAAACTATCGTCGATCGATGCTGCCCTGTCGTTGATCGACGATGGACAGACAGTTGCCTTCACGGGCTTCGCCGGTGCGATGCATGCGGAGGCTTTGTCGAAAGGACTGGGCGAGTATTTTCTGCGGCATCGCCGACCTCGTGGATTGACTTTGGTTCACGCTGCTGGTCAGGGCAACTGGAAAGATCGTGGTCTAGAGCACCTCGCGCGTGAGGGATTGTTGGGTCGAGTGATCGGCGGTCATTATGCAACTTGCCGATCGATTGGCAGAATGGTCATCGAGAACAAGATCGAAGCGTACAATTTTCCACAGGGAGTTATCTGCCAACTTTATCGTGACATTGCGGCGCAGCGCCCCGGTTGCATCACGCATATTGGACTGGGGACATTTATCGATCCGGAGCACGGCGGTGGTCGACTGAATGCTCGTTCGCAGGATTCGCTGGTCGAACGCATCGAACTGGGTGGCGCAACGTGGTTGTGGTACAAATCGTTTCCAATTCACGTGGCGTGTATTCGCGCATGGGCCGCCGATCCGCTAGGGAACTTGGTCAATTCCAATGAAGCGGTCTTAACAGAAATACTACCCGCCGCTCAGGCGGCGCATAACTCCGGTGGAGTTGTGATCGCACAAGTACGCGAATTGCTTGATCACCCGGCGCCGCCGCATCATGTTTGCGTACCGGGAGTATTGGTGGATCGAATCGTGATTTCCAGTCAAGCCGATCATCCGCAAACTTTTGCGGACGATTTCAATTCAGCTTTTTGTACCGCGGCCGCATCGGACGTGTCGCCAGGTTCGGTTTTGCCGTCGCTTGAATTCGACGAGCGGCGAATAATTGCAGCCCGCGCTTGTGACGAACTGCGGCCAGGATTTATCGTTAACTTGGGTGTTGGGATCCCTGAGGGCATTGCGCAGATCGCTGGCGCGCGCAATTTAGTCAATCGACTGACTTTGACGGTGGAATCCGGCGTCATCGGGGGAATGCCGGCAGGCGGATTAGCTTTTGGTGCTTCAGTGCATCCTCAAGCCATTATCGATCAACCAGCGCAGTTTGATTTTTATGATGGTCGGGGGCTGGATTTCGCCGCGCTGGGATGTGCTCAAGTCGATGCATCGGGAAATGTAAATGTCTCTAAATTTGGCGATCGATTAGCCGGAGTTGGCGGATTCATCAACATCACGCAAACGGCACGGCGATTAGTTTTCTGCGGAGCATTTACCGCAGGGGGCTTGGATATATCCGTGCAAGACGGCAGGCTGCGCATTATCCGTGAAGGGACTGTCCGCAAGTTCATCGACCACGTCGAACAGATTTCGTTCAGCGCGAGTCGCGCCCGAGAAATAGATCAGGAAGTCTTGTACGTGACCGAGCGCGCTGTTTTTCATTTGACCAAGCTTGGTCTCGAGTTGATCGAGATTGCGCCCGGCATCGACGTCCAGCGAGATATCCTGGATCTAATGGATTTCCGACCGATCATCAACCATATTCGAACAATGCCCGCGTCAGCGTTTGCCGCGGCAAACTAATTGGACAACACCAAACATGACTTCATTATTCACCAGTGACCGGATTTGTATTGTTGCGGCGAAACGAACTCCCCAAGGGAAATTCCTGGGAGCGCTAGCCAAGTTGTCGGCTTTACAGTTAGGAGCCGCAGCGGCTCGGGCAACGTTCGATTCTGTCCGTCCCGAAGATATCGACTTGACAATCGTAGGGCATTGCTTGATCCCCGATAACAATATCGCGCGTCAGATCGCCCGCGAAGTTGGCGTGCCGCTTTCTTCACCGGCATTCACTGTCAACATGGCCTGTGCCTCGGGAATGAAAGCTGCGATGTTGGCGGCCGACGCGATTCGGTTAGGGCAAGCAACGGTCGTATTGGCGGGCGGAACGGAGTCGATGAGCAACGCGCCGCATTTGACGGATCGAGTTCGCGGTGGAATCAAGCTTGGGCACATGGAAGTTCGCGATATGTTGTTGGAGGCTCTAGCCGATCCACAGAACAACGAATCAATGGGCGCGACTGCCGAGCGATTAGCTGAAAAGTACGAGATCGACCGCGCTAGCCAAGACGAATTCGCTTACCGCAGCCACATGAAAGCGGTTGCGGCACAAGACGCAGGAGTCTTCGATTCGGAAATCGTTGCGCTGTCCGAATTAGCTCGCGACGAGCAACCGCGACGCGATTCGACGTTCGAGAAACTGGCGACGCTCAAGCCGGCATTCAAATCGGCTGGAACCGTTACAGCAGGCAATGCATCCAGTATCAACGATGGAGCCGCGATGCTGATATTGTGTAGTGAGCGCACCGCCCAGCAGCGCGGTTGGCAACCGCTGGCCTATCTCCATTCAACCCAACAAATCGGCTGCGATCCCAAGGTAATGGGAATCGGCCCTGTTCCGGCGACCGAAAAACTTTGTCAAGTGAATGGCTTGACTTTAAACGAGTTTGATACCCTTGAGATCAACGAGGCATTCGCCGCGCAAGTGCTCGCGTGCGCGAAAGCACTCGGCGTTGCTGCGGATGATCCACGCTTTAATCCCCATGGCAGCGGAATCTCGCTGGGACACCCCATCGGCGCAACCGGAGCGAGATTGTTGGTCCATCTGGCCAATAAGATCGCAGCCGATCGGTCGCGATTGGCTCTAGCAACGCTGTGCGTCGGAGGCGGGCAAGGCGTTGCCGTGGCGATGAGGCAGGCGTGAGGCTGTAGGCGTGAAATTTTAGATCTGAACATCAAACCTGAGCCATGATTCGTTCAGACCTTCTGATATCCTAACTCACGTATAACAGCCAACATTTCTTCGAACGTTATATACCGTCGGCGGTGTCGAATTTTATAGCTGTCGATGGCCTCGGCTAGCTCTCGTGCATCGGGAGTGAGGCCGTCGTAGCTGTTTCCGAACTGGCGACGTTCAAGACCCGCGCTGCCGCCGGACGAAGATCTCCGCTCGACGAATGGTTTGACATCGACGGGTTCTGTTACGTTCGGCATGATTCGATCCTCGAGTAACGAGTAAACTGTTTGTTCGTACTATTGGGGACGTGAGTCTAAGCAGTTAGCACTCAGCGGTATTTCAGTCGTTGCGCGATGGGACTAGAGTTTTTTTTTAACCCGAAGCGTTAGCGAGAGTAGAAAACCGAACTCTAGGCGCTTGTTGCATTCCATGTCGATAGTGCATTTTCACCCTCGCTTACGCTTCGGGTTACTGCGTTTCATCTGCTTCACTTGCGCTTCGGGCTATCACCTTGAAACGTACCTTGAAATAAATACTGTGGCAACTGAGAAACTTAGTAGTTCCAACTTTTTTCCGCGTCCGCACCAGCGGCCAACCGTATGAAGGATTGGTCAAGTTCAGATTGAAGCGCAAGAGCTTGCCGATTTTGCGGGTCGTTCCGCAGAGCGCGACCTAGGCTGATCCTCGATTCCACTAAATCGCTCAACTGATACTGTACGCGTGCGACGTCGACCAACAACTGCACCTGATCGCCGGCGGCATAGTTGGTCGCTTGTCGTAAACACGCGAGAGCCTCTTGCTGTGCTCCCAGGTCCGCCAGCGATTTGGCTTTCAGCAACCAAGCTCGTGGCGGAACGTCACACTCACGGCAGCGATCACTCAATCGTTCTAAGGTTGCCAGGGCGCGTTGCGGGCGTCCTAGTTCTCGATAAAGTTCAGCAACGGCAATCTGCGCGACCGCACAGTTTTGTTGATAGGCCAGCGCGCGATGGTATTGTTCGAGCGCTTCTTCCAATTTCCCCTGTCTTCTCAATACATCCGCTTGCAGAACCCATGCATCGGGATGATCGCGATTGTTTTGCAGCGCAGCGTCGGCTTGTTGGGCGGCGAGTTCGAATGAGTTTTGTTCGAGGTACATTTGTCCGAGCCGAACTCGCAGATCGGGATTGCCACCGCTTAGTTCGGCAGACTTGGCCATATGTTTGGTGGCATCGGCAAATTGCTTCTTTTGCCAAAGTACTTCTGCGAATCCCCAATGAGCGCGTTCATCCGAATCGCTGTGGCGCAGAGCCTCGGAGAAAAAAGCCTCCGCCTCGTCGATCTTTTCCTGTTGTAAACTGTCCGCTCCGCGCAGTGACAATTGTCGCGCTGATGACAGTTCTTTCGCGTGTGAATGAGGTCTCAGCGCTCGACAACCGCATAGCGAGAGGTTTGAAACGATCGCAAGTAGAATCGGCCAGCCAAACGCACACGACCATCTGCGAAGCATAGGAAACTCGCCGGTTGTTAATCCCCAAATATTATTCGCGAGTGTACAATGGCGCAAACAATAACAGATCACCTCGACCGACGAACAGGCGTCTTTTTTTTGCGAATTAATTTACTGACCTCATTCGCAACTGTTTGCCCGGATAGTATACGAATATGCCCAAACAATTTAGTGGATTTGGAATCTCATTCTTGTATCCGGACAACTGGCGCGTCACCGAGGAAGGAGACCCTACCAATCCAGGAATGGGTGTTACGGTTGAAAGTCCAGGAGGAGCGTTTCTATCAATCATTCGGTATGTAGGCGTCCAGGAATCCGCAGAGATGATTGACAGCTTTCGCCAAACGATGGAACGAGAATACGAGGAAGTTGAAACCGAAGAAATCGACTTAGCCATCCAAGACTGGGAACTATCCGGAATAAGTCAAAGTTTCTATTACCTAGATTTGCTTATCACTTCCAAAGTACTCGCGGCTAATTACCTGCAGGATCTATTCATCATCCAGATTCAGGGCGAAGATCGAGAATTGACGCAGCTCGATCAAGTATTTCAGGCGATCCTAGTTTCCATGCTGCAGTCGCTCAATTTAACCAAAAGTTGATTGCGTTAATTATCGGTTCTTGGGAGCCAAAATCAAATCGCCGCCGCGTGCAGTGTCGGGAGCCTTTTGATTTACTTGCAGGTCCAGCGCGCTGGTTTTTGGTGCAGCCAGCAGCATACTGCCGAATGACCACCCGTGAGGCGTCGTACGCAGCATCGAACCCGATGGATGCAGATATTTGCTGATCTTGTCGAACGGAGGCAATGCCTGGCCGTTGACCGGTGGACGCACCGATTTCAATTCAGTCTGATCTTGCAGCAACTTGTCGAGAATTGTGGACAGCATGCTTTGTGACTGTTGTAGTTTGCCTTCGCGAAAGAGTTCGTACTGCATGCGATAGGATCGATCGCCGCGAATGATTTGCCAAAAACTTGCATCCTGGTCGCCGAATTGAGCTTTGATCGCGGTTTGAGCTCGTTGAAAATCGGCCTGGGAAGTTAGTGGCGACAAAGTGGCACCTTCTTTGACCAACTCCAGGGCTTCTTCAATCATCTCTACGTGGGAAGCGAACATCAGGTAATCATTGTGGACGGTTATCGCCCAGTTGCTCAGCAAAGGCTCCTCGTCATCTCCGGCGGCCTTGGAAGGAGACTTGCCAAATTGATCAAAACCGTCCAGCGAGAGGGCAGTAACTGACTCGTCCGTCTGATGGCTGACTTTCCAAATTGAATGTCCGGCGAATTTGACCTCTTCAGCATCCGGCTCATTTTTCATGGCTTTGTCGAGCACCAGTTTCATCTTTTTCGAGTCCGCAATGCGCAGTGCGATCAAGTTGCGGCGCGAATCCGTGGTGATCGGTTCTTTGCAATCGGTGATCGCGTAGATATCGTTGGTCAGCAAGGGCATCACCTCTTTTTCGATATCGATTTGCGGACCGGCGGAATCAAGCTTGATGCCTTTGATAACTTCTCTAAAAACTCCTTCGGTTCCAACAATGTCGTCTACCAATCCTTCAGCTTTCCAAAAAGCTGTCTTGACATTCCAGCATGTCGTTAGAATCGTCGATACGTTGGGGGAAACCCAGGAAGGGATTTCTCGCTTGACTTCATTGGGAAAATCTAAAATCTGAGCCGATTTGGCCAGCGGAATTGGGGCCAGCACAAATCCACGGTGCGTAAGATCGAATTCTTGTGGACTGAATTCGATTTCACCGCACACGCATTGGATCGAAGAAAATCCCTGATTCTGCAAAGCCGTCAGAATGTCCATGCTCGAGTTGGTACGCTTACCCGAAATTGCGCGGATGACACGCGCAAATCCAAGTGGCCGGACAAAATACTCAGCATGAGCTTTGCCAGAAATTTGTAGTTGTTTCCGCCCTTTAACAAATGTCGTGTCCTTGGACAAACTGGTCGAGGATGCGTCCGCGTCCTGTGCGGCGTCGATCAAATTCTGAAGAGTCTTGAGATCGTCCGCCGCTAGCAGTTGATCTGCAACGACCGCGTAATTGGTTTCCTGGACCCGTAACTCGCCCGGTTGCTTGGGCATTTTGTATAAAGTGATCGCATGACCTTTATATTTGAGTTGCTGGGAAACCGCTTTGCGTTGCTTCAGTTCAGCGTCCAACCCTTGAAGTAATTGATCAGTTTGTTTCTTTCGTCCAGCGACATCGACAATCAGCGCGACGGCATAAGGCTTCAAGGTATCCTCGGGTCGGTCCAACCAAGCCAATGCAATCTGACCGTTGGCGATGTTCTTCAATTCTCGTGGGCGTATCTTTAGTCGCCATCCAGCGTCCGTTAGACGTTGCTCGATATCATCTCGTTGGCTATCCCAAAATGAACGCACCTGAGGATCGGCGGCGAGCTGAGCAAGCTGAGTCTGCTCCCACTTTGCCAGCGCAATATCAGCATTGGGAATCCAAAAAACGGCCTGAACCGAATTGGGAAGCATATCATAGGCGGTCTTGGGCGTTGCGGCTTGGCCAGCAATCGCGCAGGTCAATACCATCAATACGCCAGAAAGGGCACCAAATTGGGAAAAGCGGACCATCGCGGAAAAGTCTCCTAAATTCATCTTCCTTGCAAGCATTTACTTTTGGCCCGAAAAGCAGTGTCATCTTACTGCAAGTTCGAGCATTGCGGAAAGACGGTTTTCCAAACCAATCCCCTTTCCAACTAGTTTTTTCGGATATTATCAGGCAAACGGCAAAGCCTTTATCCACTCAAACCGATTGGAAGCTACTCGTCGATTCTTAATTGATGCCTTCATGGACAACTTCAGCCATCAAAACCTGTCGCATGACCCTATTCATGGGTATATCACGATCGTTTCCCCTGAGGGGATTGCCGAAGACGAGATATGCGAACGCCATTTAATCGACCATCCATGGGTGCAGCGCATGAGGCAAATTCACCAATTGCAGACAGCTTGGTGGGTTTTTCCTACTGCGGAACATACGCGGTTTCAACACATATTGGGGGTAATGCACCTAGCGAGCCGAACTGTCGATCGACTTTACCCTTCGCTCAAGGTCATCGATCCAACAGTGCCGAGTATCGCTTGTGTCGAATCCTTAGTGCGCATGGCTGGATTACTTCACGACATTGGCCACGGACCGTTCGGCCATTTTTTTGACGCGCACTTTTTGGCACACTTCGGAATCAATCATGAGATCGTCGGTGCGCACATTATTCAAGCTGAACTGAGCGAGACATTAGGCAGCTTGCGCCGCTCACCCATCGGCAGCTTTTCTGGCAATGAGGCGATTGATCCCAAACAAATCGCTTGGTTAATTCAGCGGCCCAAGCAGGCCCTCGACCTAGCTCAGCCAGTCTGGCTGCGATTGCTGCGTTGTCTTTTTTGCGGCATCTATACAGTCGATAATATGGATTTCGTACTGCGCGATGCATTCATGACCGGCTTGAATCCTCGCGCATTCGATTTGCAGCGAGTGCTGCACTATAGCTTTTTTAGCGATCATGGGTTAACGATTCATGATCGTGGCATACCGGCACTGGTCCATTTCCTGTCGATGAAGGCGGAGCTGTTTCGCAACGTGTACTTTCACCGTATTGTGCGCGCTATCGACCTGGAATTGGCAGAACTGTTCCATGCCAGTCGCGACCTCATTCTTCCAGGAAATCCGCTGGAGCATTTGGCCGCTTATCAAGATCTGACCGAGTTCTCGTTGCTGACCGATGTGCGGCGTTGGCGGCATAGTCCTGATCCTCGACTCAGCCAGCTCGGCGCACGATGGTATGAACTGCTCAATCGTAAAATCCGTTGGACGATGGTTTGCCAGAGAAACCTGACCTTTGGTGAAGGCCAGAGCGAAACCAGCAGTATTTTCTCGAACGACCGCTTGTTCGCAGAAAGCATCCGTGACAGATTGCCAAAGGACCTGCGAGATATTCCATTTCAAGTCGATCTTGCTCGACACATTCACCGACCGCATACGCAAGGCGTCACGGCCGGCATGAATTTTCTTCAAGACGGTGCCACCGGTCAAATCCGTCCGCTGACAACTCATGGGTTGTATCAGCGCCTTCCGATCAGCCACACCATCGCGCGAGTCTATGCGCGCAACCGCGAGCATGCTCACCTGTTTCTAAACATCGTCGATGCTCTGGTGGGCCATACCAGCCAAGACGATGTGACCAATATGTAGCCACGTAAGAATTGGCTCTGCTACATGGCGGCTCGTTTGACCGCAATGATGTGTACTGCGTTTGTCAGATGCTTTATTATCTAGGGCGGCTTCCAACGAAAAAATTCAGTTTACACGTTGGAAAGCCTGCCCACAAAGCAGGTTTGCTGGCCAATTTATTCCTCCAGCATCGATCGGTGCACTCTCATGTTATTTCAATTCAGGCTGGCTATGGCGTTGATTGGTATTCTGGCGCTGGTAAACAGTGTTCGTGGCGTGGAATTTTCGCTGGACCTGTCGCTGGAACCGCCGGTGGTGAATTTGAAACCTGGTCCAGAGTACAACGATCAAGTTCGATCTGGGAACATGGTGATCGGAATCGAGCGCACTCGCTCCGGGCAACTGTGGGCTTGCTGGGTTGGCAACGGTGATAGTCCGAATGGTTTCTTCATGCTGGCGACCAGCGACGATGATGGCCAAAATTGGTCTCAACCGCGCGTCGTGATCGATCCATCCGATCCGCCACAGGCACCTCAGCGTCGGGCGCTGGTCGGAAATCTTTGGCTTGATCCAATGGGTCGATTATGGTGTTTCTTCGATCAAAGCTTGGGCTATTTTGATGGTCGAGCGGGCAATTGGTACATTCGCTGCGATGATCCCGGCGCGGAAAATCCAGCTTGGACAAATCCTGTGCGGATTGCCGATGGTTGTACGTTGTGCAAGCCGACGGTACTGTCATCGGGCGAGTGGTTGTTGCCAGTGTCACTCTGGACGCGCGATCGAATAGGGATCGGCGCCAGTGTTGGCATTGCTCGCGATGCAATGCAAGACGCACATCATGATTTGGATGCAGTTCGCATGGCCAACGTTTTCGTTTCGACGGACCAAGGCAAATCGTGGGTGCGACGTGGAGGCGTGGCTTTTCCCGAGACCGATTTCGATGAACACATGATTGTCCAGCGGCGAGATGGCAGCCTCTGGATGCTGGCTCGCACCAAGTATGGAATTGCCGAGTCCATATCGACCGATCACGGGTATTCGTGGAGTCAACCCAAACCGGCCAAGATCAAGAATGTCAGCGCCAGGTTCTTCATTCGACGTCTGCAGTCAGGAAATCTGCTGTTGGTCAAGAATGGTCCGATCGATGTGCGTTTGCCGCGGCGTTCCAGTTTGATGGCGTTTGTTTCCGCTGATGATGGTCACTCTTGGAGCAAGGGACTGTTGCTGGACGATCGAGCTGAAGTTTCTTATCCCGATGGCGTTCAAGCTGCCGACGGAACCATCCATTTGCTGTACGATTGGAACCGACATACCGACGCGTAGATCTTGCTGGCCAAGTTTCGTGAGGAAGATTTGGCTACGGGCAAGTTCGCATCACTTGGCGCGAAATCGCGTATCTTGGTTAACAAAGCTTTCTCGCCCCATCTGCCGAGAGCGATTCGGCCGGATCCCAAGTGGACCGCCCAGGGAGCCATGGATGCTCAGCAGGATTTTTCCAGCATCCCTTACGATGGCGTGTCGCCGAACAAGATGGTGTGCGATACCACGCTCAGGCAACTGCCCGATGGTTCGTGGATTCTTTTTATTCTCGCGGGAGGCGATACCGAGCCATCACCCAAGAACTACACCGGCGTCTCGCGCAGCCGCGATCGCGGAAAAACCTGGACTCCTCTGGAACGATTTGATGTTGGATTTCCTCGATCTGGAAAAACGATCGGCCAAGGCCCCACAGAGTTGATGATTCACAATCGACGAGCCACGCTGTTTTTCTCCACTCACTCACGACATTGGGCAAATGACTGGCGAAGCTGGTTCCTGACCAGCGACGATTCCTTCCAGTCGTGGGGCGTGCCGAGTGAAGTACCCGGTCGATTGAAAGAACGCACTTTCGTGCGCAATCACTTGGTGACTCGCGATGGGCGAATACTCCTGCCGTTCCAGCATTACATCGGTCCCGATGACCAACAGGATCGCTCGCCGCTTGAGAGAGATTTCACCAATCCTCGCAACGGAATCTTGATGACCGGCGATGGTGGACGAACGTGGACCGAACATGGCAATGTGCGACTGACTCCCAACGATCGATATTTTGGTTGGGCTGAGAACAACTTGGCCGAATTGAACGATGGTCGAATTGCTATGATCATTCGCGCCGATGGCTTGGGCGGACGATTGTTTTATGCCGAGTCCAAGGACGGTGGACGAACGTGGCCCGAGTACGCGTCGATTACGCCGGTCCCCAATCCTGGTAGCAAAGCCACGCTTTATCCGTTGGCAGGCGACGCAGTTGCAATGCTGCACAATCCCAATTCGAAACATCGCAGCCCATTGGCGCTTTGGATCAGCTTTGATGGTATGAGGACTTGGCCCTACCAGCGCGTGCTGCACGCCGAAAGTTGCGATGGTCCCAACGGACGCATCAACTATCCAGATGGGTTCGTGAGCGCCGACCAGCAATGGTTGCATTTTGCGTTCGATGACAATCGCCATCGAGCCGTTCACTATAGCGCGAAACTCCCACCGCGGAAGTAAGCATCGTGCGGATTTTTATTGTCGTCTTTCGCTCCGCGAAAGAAATACGTTTCGCTACTTTCGCGGAGCGAAAGGCGACACTCATTTCTTGCCCGATGCTAAGTCGCTTCTGTGATTCTTGTTACAATTGGCCTATGTGTTCGACGATCGACATCGAAACGAACCGGCATCGGAGGATTGAGTGACTCATGTTCGCAAGTCTTATCGGAAACAGCGCGACAAGCGATAAATGCTCGCGGCGCATTGGGACGTTCAGACTGCTTCTAGTTTGGATGTGTTGGCTGTGTTCGTCGCAGGTTGGCGCAGAAACTCGTCTGGAGAAAGTACCTTTCGAAGTCGACGGTCGGCCTGCATTTGTAATCGAGGCAATAAAACCGGCTGAGGGAAAGCCATGGGTTTGGTATGCGCCGACGTTGGGAGCAAACTTGCCAGGTGAAGGCCATCGCTGGTACTTCGACCGGTTGCTCGACTCCGGGATCAGCGTAGCGGGGGTCGATCTAGGAGAAGTTCGCGGTTCTCCTGCGAGCAACATGCGGTTCCTGGCCTTTCATCGCGAAATGGTGCGACGGGGCTATTCGTCCAAGCCCATCTTGCTGGGACAGAGCCGCGGCGGATTGATGATGTTGAGTTTCGCAACCGAACACCCCGAAAAACTGTGCGCCTTCGTCGGAATTTATCCTGTGTGCAATTTGACTAGCTGGCCGCTGAAGAATTCCAAGGCAGCCACGTTGGCCGATTTCGCACTGCCCGAATCGGAGCTGGTTGACAACCTCGCTAAATTCAATCCCATCGACAAACTCCAGGGTCTCGCTCAACATCATGTCCCCATGTTTGCCGTGCATGGGGATTCAGACACGGTTGTGCCGCTGGAGGAGAATAGCGGAAAACTCAAACAGCGCTATTCAGCCGCCGGCGGTTCCATGACGGTAAAAGTCATTCGCGGCGAAGGGCATAAAGTATCGCCTTCCTTTTTCGAATGCGAAGAACTCGTCAATTTTATTCGCCAAGTTTCTCTGGTCCATAAATCGACGGAAACACAACCATGAAATCGAACCACACAGATTGTTCGTTTTCCGCAATGGGGTTCGCAAGCCGATTCGTTGCTGAAGTGATGCAGTGCTGCCGCTGGTTTCAGGTTTTGGGCAGATCAGCCAGTATCGTATCTTGCCGCACGACGTTCATGATTGGCGCGTGCATTTTGACTTGGCAATCATCGAGCGCGTTGGGGCAGTCGAGGCCAAACATCGTTTACTTTTTGGTCGATGATATGGGCTGGATGGACTGCGGTGCGTACGGATCGAAGTATTACGAGACTCCGAATATCGATCGCTTTGCTCAACGAGCGATGCGATTCACTAACGCCTACTCCCAGCCGCTGTGTTCGCCAACTCGAGCCAGTTTGATGACCGGTCAATATTCGGCCCGACATCGGATCACCAGTGCAACCGGCCATTTGCCGCCCCAGCCGGTGAACCACGTCTTTCTCCAGACGACCGGTCCAGCAGACTCTGAAATGTTGTTGCCCGAAAGCAAGAATTATTTGGAGCCATCGCAAATCACTTTGGCCGAAACGCTCAAGACTGTGGGCTATCGCACGGCGCATATCGGCAAGTGGCATTTGGGATTGACCCAACCTCATTGGCCAGAATCTCAGGGCTTCGATGCTACCTTGCACTGCCATCCGGATCCCGGACCACCGGGCGGCTACTTTTCACCCTATGGAGTTCAGTCTTCTGGAAATCCCACTGGGGCTCGTCGCGTAGGGAATATCACCGACGGCTCGGTGGGCGAATATATCGTCGACCGACAAGCCGCTGAAGCGGTCAAGTTCATTCAAACAACTAGAGGACAGCCATTTTTTCTCAATCTCTGGTGCTACGGCGTGCATGGACCGTGGGGACATAAGTCGGAGTACACACAGCAGTTTCTCGCTAAGAAAGATCCGACGGGGCGACAACGCAATCCACTCATGGCGTCCATGTTACGCAGCGTCGATGAATGTTTCGGTCGCATTCTCGATGAACTCGATCGCCAAAACTTGACCAGCAATACGATCATCGTTTTTAATTCGGACAATGGCGGAAACGTGCATAGCAATGTTTCGGGAACTGCCAAGACGGCCAAGGCTGAGAAAGCCAAAGATGGAATGCTCGCCGACTGGCGAAAGTGGGCTGGCGATCAACCACCAACCAATAATGCGCCGCTGCGTGACGGCAAAGGAACGTTGTACGAGGGCGGCACTCGCGTTCCGCTAATGTGGGCTTGGGCCGATAAGATCCAAGCCGGTTCCACCAACGATTCGGTAGTTGGCCCCATCGATGTCTATCCTACGTTGCTAAGTTTGCTGGACATCGACAAACCCGCTCGACAGTCGTTCGATGGAAAAAGTTATTCGCAAGTACTCTTAGGCAGAGGGCGATTGGATCGCACCGCATATTTCAACTATCATCCGCACGCGGGACATAATCGAGCTGGCGGAGTTTCGGTTCGCAGCGGCGATTTCAAACTCTTACGCTGGTTCGGCAATCCGATATCGCTGGAACTGTACAACCTACGCGATGACCTTGGAGAATCGCACAATCTAGTTACCCAGTTGCCCCAAAAGGCGGCGCAACTCGACTCGCTGATCGACGACTTCTTGCGTGATACCAGCGCGACCTACCCGCGACCCAATCCAGCATTTCGCGCTTCGACGGCCGCCAATCCAAGTAGCGGCAACGATTTGGACAGGTGGAAACAACGCCAATGCGTCGCATCGGTTGCGAATGGAGTTGTTTCCGTGAAAGGAACTGCCGCTGCGGGAACCGCTTTCCTGGGACTTGCGGCAGGCAGTTTCATTGGGCCAGCGAACGTCAAGTTGCGTGTTCGCAGTCCCACCGGAGGTGATGGCAAGATCGATATTTTGCCTCGCACTGCGGCTGATCCGTCAACAGTTGTCAGTACATCGTTCCACATAAATCCTGGCGATTGGCAAGACATCACTGTGGAACTCAAACATATCGGTTCGTTGGGTACATTGCGAATTTATTTGCCGGTTGCCGACAATCCGATCGAAATCGACGAAATTCAGATTCTACCAGCCAAGGGAAGACCTGAAACCTGGAGTTTTTAGCTGAACCTCAACTTCGTTTCTGGCGAGAATCACTAATCGCCCAATCGTCATTTCACTCACTTGTCCAAAATCAACTTGAGTCTTGAATCTAATGAGTTCTCCGACTTCGCTCGAATCTTGTCGAGCGGCAAGAATTTTTCCAAGCGGTCGAGTTACTGGTTCCATCCGTCCGCCAGGCAGCAAGAGCTTGACCAATCGAGCGTTGGTCTGCGCCGCACTGGCGAGCGGTACATCGCGACTGAGCGGGGTCCTGGCCAGCGAAGATACGCTTGTCATGGTAAACGCGTGGAAGGGACTTGGTCTGCAGATTCAGGGTGACATCGATAGTGGTGCGTTGGATGTATTCGGCTGTGCGGGCAATTTGCATGCTGCCCAGAGCACGGTATTTGTCGCCAATAGTGGAACGACGATCCGATTCCTGACTGCTGCGTTGGCGGCGTGTCGAGGTGAATTTACGCTCAATGGCATCGAGCGTATGCACCAGCGTCCGATCGGCGACTTGCTGCGCGCCCTGCGTCAGCTTGGTGCCAATGTAAACAGCGTCAATCCCACAAACCCCGAGTGTCCACCGGTGCGGATTGAGGCCGCTGGATTAACCGGAGGCGCGGCGCGCGTGGCCGGTTCGATTTCCAGCCAATATTTGTCCGGTTTGATGATGGCTTGCCCACTGGCCAAGGGCGATGTGCGTTTAGAGGTTGACGGCGAATTGGTATCCGTGCCGTATGTCGAGATGACTCGACGAGTCATGGAATCGTTCGGAGCACAGGTTAGCGGCAAACCTACGGGTCCGATCGTGATCTCTTCAGCTTACAAGTATCGAGCGACGAGCTATGAGATCGAGCCCGATGCGTCCGCGGCCAGTTATTTTTGGGCAGCAGCCGCCATCACTGGTGGCTCCGTCACCGTGCAGGGACTCGGTCGTGATAGCTTGCAAGGCGATGTACGATTTTGCGAAGTACTGCAACGCATGGGATGCCAGGTTACCTACGCGCCCAACTCGATCACGGTCAATGGCCAAGCCACCAACGGCATTGAGGTCAACATGTCGGATATCAGCGACACTGTGCAATCGCTGGCCGCAGTGGCACTATTTGCTCGCGGCACGACCAAGATTACTGGTGTCGCCCACAACCGGCACAAAGAAACCGACCGCATCGCCGATCTCGCGACAGAATTGCGAAAATTCGGTGCTAACGTAATCGAGTTCCACGACGGTTTGGCCATTGAGCCACCTCATGCTGTTCGCGCAGCAGAAATCGAAACCTACAACGATCATCGGATGGCGATGAGTCTTGCTCTGGTAGGATTGCGAATTCCGGACATCGTCATCAGCAACCCGCACTGCACCGCCAAAACTTACCCCGGATATTGGCGCGATCTCGCTCGCCTCGCCGCGTGTGAAATACGCCCGCTGCCGTGAACGGGCAAGTGGCGGCAATTGTTGGAGCTGCGGAATTCAATACGATATTCGCCAACTTAGCAACTATTTACGTTGCGGAGAAACAACAAATGAGTACTGTTTGGTGCTAAGGCGAGCGGCAGATAGTTTCTTACCAATACAAGCCCGAAGCGCAAGCGAGTGAGAGCCTGGATTGACTGGTGCGTGGTTTCGTCACTCGCTTGCGCTTCGGGCTTGTATTGGTAAATTCCCACCTGCCGCTCGCCTAAGTGGACTTATTAGCTCCATGCACCGTACAAGCTAACACTGTCGAGACTGGCAGCCTGGCTGCAACCAAGAGGCATTTGCATGTTTTCCAAAGGAGGACGAGATCCGAAGTCCAGTCAGCGTAGGCCACCGCTGGCTCGCGAAGAAAAAATGGCTCCGGGATGGTTGAGGATCATCGCGGGGGAACATCGAAGTCGCCGCATCTATTACAACGGTGACCATAGCATTCGGCCGATGAAAGATCGAACTCGCGAAAGCGTCTTCAATTTGCTGGGAGGTCACCTTCAAGAATATTTCGCCATCGATCTATTCGGAGGTACTGGCGTCATGGCTATGGAAGCGATCAGTCGCGGAGCATCCGGCGCAATTATCTTGGAAATGGCTCGTAGCGCTGTGTCAATGATCTTGGAGAATATCACCAATCTAAAATTGGCTGACCGAATTCAAGTGCACAATGTCGATACCTTGCGTTGGCTGAAACACGTTTCGACTTCCAGCGCGGATTGGCCCAAGGATAAATGGGTTGTGTTTTGTTGCCCACCCTATCGCATGTGGATGGGAGAAGGACAGCGACTGTGCAGCGGATTACGCGAGCTGTATGAACTCAGCCCACAGGGCAGCCAATTTGTCGTGGAGAGCGACGATCAATTTGACGTCCAAGGCGCACTACCAGAATTTAGTTGGGACGTTCGCGAATACAAACCAGCGCGTATCGCCATCTGTGTCAAGCCGGCGACCGCCTCCTAGAACTTGCGCACGATTACTACTGAATTGATCCCCAGCATTCCAAACGAATTGTTCAAGATGTAGTCTGCACGGTTGATTTCGCGAGGCTGGTTGATTACCAGTCCTGGAATAGCGCAATCGGGATCTAGGTTGTCGACGTTGATCGTAGCATGGCAGACTTTGTCTTGCATGCTTGGCAGATTGCCCGCCAATTCGAGCGCTCCGGCAGCGCCCATGGCGTGCCCCATAAAACTCTTTGTATTATTGAAGTACGTGTTCGGGCATTGCTGGAATACGCGTCGCAGGGCTTCGCACTCTTGCGCATCGCCGCTGGTCGTTCCCGTCGCGTGGGTACTGACGATATCGATATCATCGGCGGCCAGTCCCGCGCGGCGCAAAGCCAACTCAATGCACTCGGCTTGTCGCTGCGGATTCGGTAACACAAAATCGGTCGCGTCGGTATTGATCGCGTACGAAACGACTTCCGCGATAATGTTTGCGGAGCGCCGTTTCGCATCGCTTAGCCGCTCTAGCAGAAACAGTCCAGCTCCTTCCGACACGACGATACCGTTGCGCGCAAGATCAAACGGACGAGAGGCTTTGGCGGGATCGGCATGAGTAGCCAGAGCACCTTGGCTGCGAAAGCTCGCAAAAATGCCAAAGGTATGAATGCTCTCTGAAACGCCACCGGCAATGGCTAGATCGCAATCACCCAACCGCAGCATTTGCACGCCTTGGACCAGCCCAGCGTTGCCGGCCGCGCATGCCGCTCCAATGGTGTAGTGTGGGCCAGTAACGCTCATGTTCAATGCGATTTCACCAGCAGGGTTATTGGCGACGGTTCGAGGATTATGATGATGCGACCAAAACTGGGTATCGTAGTCATATCCCTTAATCAGATAGATTTCGTTCTCAGTTTCGACGTTGCCATGTTCGGTCACACCGATGTAGATGCCCACTCGGGACTTGTCGATGTTGGACCAGTCAACGCCGCTGCTCTGGACGCATTGATTCGCGGCCCAAATCCCCACACTGCCAGCCCGCGTTCCACGGCGCACATCTTTCTTGCTTTGATGCTTAGTGGCCTCGAAGTTGCAGATGCCTGCCAGAGTATCTCCGACGTAACGAATCGAGTATGGCTGGACTCCGCTCTGCCCGGCTAACAAGTTTCGGCGATATGTCTCCATGTCGTTGCCCAGAGGGCTGGTCAAACCAATTGCCGTAATGACCACTCTCTGTTCGTCCGGCAGCAGTTGCGTCTTATCACGAGCAATCATAAACGATCTCTAAAAGCGAATCGCAACCTGCTGCGAATCAGTCCCGGAGGGACAACAACATTCTGCCGGTGGTGAGAACCGCAAGTTTGGTGACCAAGTTGGAAGTGAATGAGTCCCAAAGGGACGACAGCCCGTGAACTGCCCAAAGTTTCAGCCTACACAAAAGACTAATCACCACCGGCATGAGGCTTTCGTCCCTCTGGGACTTTTCCGGTAACCGCTCATGACCCAATATTCCATCGTGTTTCTTGGCGGGTGCAGCAATTCAATTGCACAACACACGATCACGGATCAGTTCAACTGATCCATGGTCACCAGCCACTCGACCTGCATGTTGGCCTCGATGTTTTCGTACCACGAGCGAAACATTCCTTGAGCTTCTTCAAACGCCAAATTACGCGGCGCCATCCTGAGATTATCGCTCTGGAATCGGGTTCTCAGTTCGTCGACCGGTGGAGTGACTTCGATTACTTTGGCAACGTAAAACGTGGATCGACCCTGATTAGGAGCGACGGTCAGCGAACCGGGTTCTACCGAAAATATCTTGTTCATGAATTCATTCCCCGCACCACTGATGCCATCGACTTGAGAAAGCGTAGGACTGCCAAACATTCCTCCTTGGGATTGGGTCATCCATGTAAACTGTCCTGTCGAGAGGACTAGCGCTTGGTCGGTCGCAGGTAACGCCGACTTCCAACCCTCGGCTCCTGCTGTGGCGACTTTCTTGGCGAGGTTCTCGGCCTCGCGCGCGGCGATTTCTTGTGCCCTTTGGCTCTTCCAAACTTCGGCGACCTCGCTCCGGATTTCTTCCAGCGGAGGTGTTGCGGAGAGTTGTTGATCGACTTTCCAAAACACGAATTCTTGAAAATCGGGCGATTCACCGCGCATGATCGCAGCACGATCCATGTAAGTGCTGCGCATCGTGGAAAACAATTCGACTTGAGTATTCATGATTGCGTTGGCCACATTCATTTGGCTGTTCATCGAGCCAATTGCACTCAGCCCTACGGGCAGTGCAGACAGGGCATAACCATCCACCATGCCGGACTGACCATACTCTAGTCCTTCGCTTTCAGCCAGTTTCTTGAGGTCGGGTCTAGCCGGAACCGTCTCCGAAGGTTGCCCCATTTCTTCGGCCGCGCGAGCCATACTCAGTTTTCCATAGTAGCGCGACATTTCCTGCTCAACCTTTTGCATCTTAGCGCTAACTAACTCGCGCACAGGATCGAACGCTAATGTCCTGGCAATAGTGTCTTTCGCTTCCTCGAATGTCTGCGTGCGCATCTTAGGAGCCTCAGGCGTCGTGGGCACGGCTGTGGCAAGCGGCTCGTTTGCAGGCGCGCCCAATTGAGGTGGCTGAGCTACCGGCGGTGGTGCATTCTGATCGGTCGCGGTCACAGTGCCAATAGATCCTGCGGCAAGGGGCGCTGCTGCTTCGACCGCCGAGGTGGACTGCGCAGGCGCGGATGACGCGTTTGACGCGTTTGTTACCGGCGAAGTTTCCGTTGACGCAGCAGTGGTTGGCGCAGTCGTTGCGGGACCGGCAGTGGCAGGCGCACTAGTAGTCGCCTGGGCAACGGGGACTGTTGGTGAACTAGTACCGGCAGGTGTGGGCGCTTCTTGCGCGGTGGATACGAAACGAAATGCGGAGCTGCGGTCCGCTGCACTCGATTTTGGTGGCTCGCTTGGACTGACTTCTGGTTGCTTCGCTGCGGCCGGTGTCGGTCGGTCCGACTTTACTTCCACAGGTTTGGGCTGATCGGCTGGTTTAGCTTCGTCGGCTGGTTTAGTTGGCGGATCTTGAGGTTTGGCACTGTCGGTGGCAGCAGGCACCGAGGCGGGAGCAGTGGGTGTTTGCGACTGCGAATCGGAAGCCTTAGCTTCGGTTGGTTTTGCTTCTGTAGTTGTGGTGGATGGTCCTTGCCCAGCCGCTGGACTGGGCGGTACAACGGAACCAGTCGGCGGGCTTACCGCCGGTGGCGTCACTGCGGGAGGAGTCGTAGCGGGTAGAGCCGTTGCAGACGAATCTGTGGGTGGCGTTGTAGGCGAGGCTGGCGACAAGGGACCACTTGGCGCTGAAGTTTCGACGGGAACCTGCAACTGATTCAGTTTGATTTGGCGATCATATTCTGCGCGCAGTTTCTCTTCACTGATCTTACCTTTTTCTTGATCGACTAATTTATTCCAGCTACCGGAAACAAATTCAACGTTGGCTTTATATCGGCGGCGGAAGGCGGGCGCCGAAATGCCTGGCGCGGGTTCAATTTGACTGCCTTGAGAGTAAAGTTGCTCCAGTTCAGCGCTGGTGGGTTCGCCCGTAACTTGCTTCTTGTAGTCCTCCGTCGCCACAGGAAATGCTTCGATGCGAGCAGATTGGTTCAGCCGCAAGTAATTCTGCCACATTTTGCCAGGCGTCAGCAAAGGCAATCCGCCATTGTTGACACCGGCCAGCGCCAAACGTTCCATGACCACCGCAGCCATTTCTATTTTAAGCTGTTGATAGAGGTCAAACTGAGACAGTTGTTTGTCGGTGGTTTCCTCGAATAGAGCCTTAAAATCGTCCCGCGGAATCTTTCGATTGCAAAAATCCTTGATAAACGCGTCTACTGCTTCGTCGCTGAATTCGATGCCGAGCTGCTTTGCACGCGCCGCGAGAATTCGAGTTCTACATTGAGCGATATCCGAATTGAATTCAGGTATGCCAAGCGACCGAATCTGTTTTTGCTGAGGGTCATAATCAAAACCAGGAATACCAGGCATGCCTCCAGCTTCAATCACTTTGCGAGCAAGCGCAGTCAAAAAACGCATGACGCGGCCATGCTGAGCCCGATTGTATGCGAGGTCGCTCTCGGTAATCTGGCCACCTTTCCAACGTACAACAACTGCATTCCCTACGTCATTGATCATGAGCGTGGAGGCTTGTTGAATCGCGGGCACTACGATGAACGACAAGATCGCGACCAGGACAAGCCCTGCCATCCAAAACGTGCGGTGTTTTCGAAATGTCGCTAAAGGGTTGGACATCCTGCAGAATCCTTACACTGACTACGAAAATAACGCGGCGATTGTAGGGGGTTGCCACAAAAACACAAGGATACCAAAGTCTTATCAAAATTCAGAGACGTATTTCCGCGCCCTAATAATTCATGCAAACCGTGCGACTGGACACAATCTTGAAGATTCGTGGCCTTCTGCCGGTTGACCGCCAGGGTCGTTCACCGCTAGCGTGTAAATTCCCATGTGGTAACTTTGCGTGAGAGATCCCATGGAATGGGAGTTTCCGTTGCCAAACCAAGCCTGTGACTAATCATGAATGCTCGTAAAGAAAAATCCTTGGTAATTGTCGAATCGCCCGCGAAAGCCAGAACTATTTCCAAGTTCTTGGGTAGTAATTACTTGGTCGAAGCGAGCATTGGACATATCCGCGACCTCCCCCAAGGAGCGAAGGAGCTGCCGGAAAAATACAAATCCGAGCCGTGGGCCTATTTGGGGGTCAATGTCAACGAGAATTTCCAACCAGTTTATATCGTTCCCCCGGATAAGAAAAAACAAGTCAGTAAATTAAAAGAACTTCTGAAAGAGGCCAGCCGCCTTTACTTGGCGACGGACGAAGATCGAGAGGGAGAAGCAATTTCCTGGCATTTGCACGAAGTCCTCAATCCCAAAGTTCCCGTTCAGCGTCTGGTATTTCACGAGATCACAGAGGAAGCCATCCAGAATGCGCTCAGCCATCCTCGCGATATCGACGAAGGATTGGTCAAGGCTCAAGAAACGCGGCGCATCCTGGATCGCTTGTATGGCTTCGACGTTTCGCAACTGCTGTGGAAAAAGGTTGGCCCGAAACTATCTGCCGGACGCGTGCAAAGCGTTGCAGTGCGATTGATCGTCGATCGCGAGCGAGAACGTATAGCTTTTCACTCCGCAACTTACTTTGACCTCCAAGGTACCTTTGCCACGCCGAAGCAACAAACTTTTGCGGCGACGATGGTCAGTCATCAAGGGCGCCGCGTCCCGGCCGGCAAAGACTTTGATCCTGCGACCGGTAAATTGAAAGACAATAATCTGCTGCTGCTCGATCAATCATCGGCACAGCGCTTGGTCGAGTCGCTGCGCGGGGCGAGCTTCCAGGTTACGTCGGTAGAAGTGCGCCCGTTCACTGAGAAACCCAAACCGCCGTTTACGACCAGCACGCTGCAACAAGAAGCGAACCGAAAGCTCGGTTTTACGGCGCGACGCACCATGCAAGTTGCTCAGAGCCTGTACGAAAATGGCTATATCACCTATATGCGAACGGATTCGACCAACCTAGCTCAAGTTGCCATCGACGCCGCGCGCGACTTAGTGCGCGAACAATACGGCAGCGAATTTCTGCATCCCACCGTTCGCTCGTACAGTACTAAAGTCAAAAATGCTCAGGAAGCACACGAAGCGATTCGCCCGGCTGGCCACCCGTTCCAATTGCCAGAAAAATTGCGCAGCGAATTGGATTACGATCAATTTCGTCTATTCGATATGATCTGGAAACGCACCATCGCTTGCCAAATGGCCGACGCTCGCAAACGTCGCGTGACCGTCTCTCTGGAAGCCAACGGAGCAACTTTCCAAGCGTCCGGCACGACCATTGAATTCGAAGGATTCTTGCGCGCCTACGTAGAGGGCAGCGATGATCCAGAAGCAGAACTAGCACAACAGGAAGTCTTGCTGCCCGAAATGGCTCAACACGATCCGCTGGACTGTCGAGCGCTCGAAGCCAAGTCCCATACGACTCAACCTCCTGCGCGATATACCGAAGCTTCGCTGACACGCACACTCGAAGAACGCGGAATCGGTCGTCCAAGTACCTACGCATCGATCATCGATACGATTCAACAGCGCGACTACGTTTTCAAGAAAGGGAACGCCCTTGTCCCAAGCTGGACAGCCTTCGCAGTAATTCGCTTGCTGGAAGAGCACCTCGGTTCCTTAGTGGATTACGATTTCACCGCGCAAATGGAAGACTATCTCGATGCTATCAGCCGCAACGAACAGGGCTTTCTGGAATACTTGCGAGGATTCTACTTTGGCGATAACACCGGACTGAAACCGCTGCTGGAGTCCAAGGTCCAAGAAATCGATCCTCGGCAAACCAGTCGTTTTTCGTTAGGTAAACCCACCGACGGCGAAAATCGCGACGAAGTATTCGTGCGCGTCGGGCGATATGGACCATTTATCGAACAACAAGATCGCAAGGCGAGCATCGCTACCGATCTGGCTCCCGACGAAATTACGCTGCAAAAGGCACTTGAGATGCTCGACAGCGCGGCCAAGGGAGATGAACCGCTCGGCTTTTGCCCCGACACCCACAAGCCCGTATTTATCAAGACTGGCCGATTTGGCCCGTACGTACAATTAGGACGCACTGACGACGATGAAAAGCCCAAGAATGCGTCGCTGCCCAAAGGAGTTACCGTCGAGGATGTAACGCTAGAACTGGCACTCAAGCTGTTGCAATTGCCGCGCGATCTGGGTGTCCATCCGCAACTTGGAGAACCGATTGTCGCCAACAACGGTCGATTTGGTCCGTATATCAAGTGCGGTTCGGAAACTCGAAGTTTGCCCGCAGGATTGGCTCCTACGGACGTCACGCTGCAGCAAGCCATGGAACTGCTGGCCCAACCTAAGACCGGTGGCCGAGGGCAAGCCGCCGCCAAGCGCGAGCCGATCAAAGTTTTTGAAACGTCGCCCGTAACCGGTCAACCCATTCAACTGCTCGACGGTCGATACGGCCCATACGTGGCCGATGGTGAGACAAACGCCAGTTTGCCCAAAGACGCCGATCCCGCCAATCTCACTTTTCAACAAGCGCTCGAATTGCTCGCTGCACGCGCCGCCGCAGGTGGCACTAAGAAAAGAACGTCGCGCCGAACGACAACCAAAGCCGCTCCCAAAGCCGCTCCCAAAGTTGCAGCCAGTAAAAAGGCTCCCAAAGCCAAGGCCAGCAAGAAAGGCACCAAGAAAAAGTCCAACTGATTCAGATGGTTAAGCTCTCTAGTTAGTTAGCTAGCTAGAAAGCTGCTAGGCGTCCGGCGCGACAAAATTGAAGTGTTTGCTTTGCGAAAAGAACTTCCGTGGGTTCTCGTAAACTACTTGTCGAATTGCTGACTCTTTGTGCCCACGGCGACGAAGTTCGAGAATCAAGTCGGGAACCGCTGTGGGTTTGCTCGGCCCCCAGTCTCCTGCGGAATTGGCCATCAATCGTTCGCAACCGTATCGCTCGATCATATCTGCGGCGCGCCCAGGCGTGCATTTCGTGACTGGGTAAAGAGTCATGCCAGCCCAAAAACCGGCGTCGAGTACGGGACCGATCGTGTGTTCTTCAACATGATCGACCAGCACGCGATGACGCTGCACGCGCGAGTCGCCGCACAACATGTCAAGAATCATGCGCGTGCCTTGGAATTTGTCTTCCAAATGGGGCGTATGAATCAGGATCTGTTGGTGCTGTGCGATGGCCAACTCTACATGTTCGAGAAAAATCGTGGCTTCGTTACGAGTATTTTTGTTTAGACCAATCTCGCCGATGCCAAGCACATTGGGTCGGTCTAAAAACTCCGGGATCATCGCGATCACCTCGCGCGACAGTGCGACATTTTCAGCCTCTTTGGCATTGATGCACAACCAGGTAAAGTGCTGAATGCCATATTGAGCGGCACGTTTGGGTTCGAATTCGGTCAATTGCCTGAAATAGTCGCGAAAACTCTCGACGCTCCCACGATCAAAACCTGCCCAAAAAGCAGGCTCACTGAGCGCGACACAACCCATCTTTGCCAACGTCTCGTAATCGTCCGTCGTGCGCGAGACCATATGAATATGAGGATCCACGAAATACATATTGCCGAAAGCCTTCATGCAAGCTGTGCGGAATTGTCCATATTGGCCAACAACTGCCTGTGACTAATTGTTGCAACCGTTCTCAGGTCGTACCCGGAAGTTGGCCGGGTTTTATGCAAATTGGTCC
>SYJV01000067.1 GCA_005798335.1 Planctomycetaceae bacterium
ATGCAACAGCCAACGCCTTGGGGGAAAGGGGGAGGTCCCGACGCGCGCCATTTAATAGCCAACCGGAATCAATTCCACGCTTCCAATCCTCACCAAACTCACCCCGCAACTACCAATTTTCCGACCCGTGAATAATCCGGGCTAGCACGCGAATTACTTGGCGGTGGCCATGGCGTCCAACTGAATTACGGATCGTTGCTGTTCTTTCTCCAGGTATTCGCGACCGTACTTCACGTTCACGTGGTCCCACGGAAGTTTGTCGCCAACAGCGTAGGGCTCATGCACTTGTTGGTCGACGTCGATCCCACTGTCGGCAAATGCTTGCCACCAGCGCTGTGGGTCGAGCATCTCGGTCCAGCCGTCCATGCGGGCGCCTCGCTGCCAAGCTAATTCGATCGCGTCGCAAGTGCGACGATCTCCGCGACTGAGCACTCCCTCCAGCAAGCTCGTTTCAATGTCGTGGCACTTGATATTTACGGCGCGAATTTGGCGATGCTTCCACAGATATTTGTGCGCCCAATCAAAGTACTCGCGGCGACGCATGCCGTTCCATTGATAAGGCGTATGAGCTTTGGGAACGAAATTGGATACGCTCGCAGTGATTTTTGGCAAACGTCCGCGAACTTCCTTGCCGATACGCGCGATTGTCTCCGACATCTCGACGATGCCTTCCAAGTCGACGGGACGTTCTCCCGGCAACCCACACAGAAAATACAGTTTCACACTCTCGTAGTTGTTGCGAAACGCTACTCGACAGCCTTCGTACAGATCGTCGTTCTTGATTTTCTTGCGAATCTGCTCGCGCATGTCGTCGCGAGCGACTTCGGGGGCCAATGTTAGGCTCGATCGTCGCTCGTTGCCAACCAAATCGGCCAGCGTCCTCAGTTGCTCGTTAACGCGCAAGCTTGGGACAGAGATATTCACACCCATTGGATTGAACGTCGATCGCAGTCGTTTGACCAATTCTTCAAAGTGTGGATAGTCGCTGGTGGACAACGACAGAATGCTGATCTCGTTGAATCCCGTTTGGCGATAGCTTTCCAGAGCCGCATTGATAATCGTATCTACCGAACGAATGCGCAGCGGACGTTTAATCACCGTACTTTGACAGAACCGGCATTGCCACGGACAACCACGCATGATCTCAATTGCAATGCGATCATGGACACATTCGACAAAGGGGACAACGGGACTGGTTGGTAATGGAATCGATTCTAGATCTCGAATCACGGATGGCTCGATCGTCTCGGGAACATCACCGCGTTTTCGGTTGAGCGACACGATCCGGCCTTGGCGATATTCTGGCTCATACAAACACGGGACATATGCGTATTTCAACTGTGCGGCCAACTGCGCCAATGCCTCAGTTCGCTGATGTTTGCCGGCTTCGCCTTGCAACCAACCACCGTTTTCTCGGCAATCGCGACGAATGCTCAACCACAAATCGCAGATTTCCGGAAGAGCTGGCTCACCATCTCCCGTCACAAAACAATCTACGAACGCTGCCATCGTTTCCGGATTCTGAGCGCACGGCCCTCCCGCCAGAATCAACGGATCAGCCATCGTCCGCTGCTCTGAGCGCAACGCAATTCCTCCCAGGTCCAACATCGTCAAAACATTTGGCGACGAAATTTCATACTGCAGCGAAAAACCAATGACATCAAAGTCGCGCAGCGGCGTGAAGGTTTCCAAGCTATACAGCGGTATCTCATAACGCCGCAATTGCTGCTCCATATCTGGCCATGGAGTAAAGCAACGTTCCGCAGCCCAATCGGAACGGGCATTCATCAGCGAGTATAAGACTTGCAAGCCATGGTGGCTCATCCCAATCGTATACGCGTCAGGAAAGGCTAGGCACAGTCGCCCGGCAACGGTGTCAGTTTGCTTGACGATGATGTTCCGTTCGCCACCCACGTATTGGGCAGGCATCCGCACTTTCGACAACACGTGCCGAACGAGCCGTTCTTTTAGCGCCACATTGATCACGCGGAAACCTCCGGAATTGACTACTGAGCCACTCAATGTAGCGCAATTGTAGCCGAATCGTTGGCGCTCGCGCGTTCAACGCTCAGATGGACTTAGCAAATTCGCGAATATCCTGTTCCAACGACTTTAATCGATTGGATAAAAGCGTCTTGGCGGCGACTAAGTCGGCAGATTGGCTCGGCGCAACGTAGGTGAACATGTAGAACTTGACCTTCGGTTCAGTCCCGGACGGTCGAACCGCAAAGTAGTTTCCATCCTCCGCCAAGTCGAGAATGACCATGTCGGATTTGTCGGCAGTTAGCGGCTCGGTCGCGCCACCCAGGTTGCGACAAGTCAAATTGAGATAATCTCGCACGGCAGCTACCTCAATGCCGCCTAAGCGCAGCGGTGGATGAGATCGAAAGGCTTGCATCAGCTTGCGCATCTGTGCCATCCCTTCGCTCCCTTCCATTTGGACGTTGACCAACGATTCTTGGTGGCAGCCATGTTGCAGGAGCAATTCATCCAAGCGTTGATGAACCGACTTGCCCTGCGCACGTAGCTGAGCAGCCAGCATGCTCATCAGTAAACAAGCGACGGCACCATCTTTGTCGCGGGCGTAGCGACCGATTAGATAGCCGTGTGACTCCTCAGTCCCAAATACGAAATCTTCTGCACCCACGTCGTCCATGACGCCCGCGATCCACTTAAAACCGACGTGAAGATTGCCCTCGCAACGCACTCCGTACGACCGAGCAATGCGGCGCGTGAGTTCGGTAGTTACCAGCGTTTTGATGACATAAGAACGAGACGTTAACTGTCCTAATTCACGCATGCGCGAACAAGCAAAATCGGTCAACAGGGCGCCGATTTGATTCCCATTGAGCGTCGACCACGCGCCACTTTGGTCGTTGGTCAGCGGTGCAGCACACCCCAATCGATCTGCGTCGGGGTCCGTGGCCAGAATAAGATCGGCACCTGTCGCTTTGGCGTGTTCGATGATTTCTGCGAAAACTGCGCAATTCTCAGGATTGCTGACATGCCCTGGCACATTGGGAAAGTCGCCACTGGGTTCAGCGTGACGTGCATACAATTCGACCTGACGAAAGCCCGCTCGCTCCAGCAACGGCAACACTGCGAATCGGCCCACTCCGTGCAGTGGTGAGTAGATCAGTCGCAGCTCGCGCGGGCCAGGCCACGCAAACTTCACGGCTTGCTCTAAGTACGCAGCATCGATTTCTTCGGTACAGATCACCACGTTGCCCGATTGAACAGCATCTGCAAAACTGCTGCGTTTAATCTCCTGCACATTCATCACGCGATCGATGATTGCTTTGTCGTGCGGTGGCAACACTTGTCCGCCCGACGACCAATAGACTTTCACGGCATTATCGCTGGGCGGATTATGGCTGGCCGTAACCATGATGCCGCAGTCGCATTGTTTGTACCTGACCGCAAAGGACAACTGGGGAGTCGCTCGATAGTGGTCTAGAAAATAGACGCGAAACCCATTGGCGACCATGATCGATGCGCACAGTTCGGCGAAATGCCTAGATCGATGGCGCGTGTCATACGCAATCGCGCAGCTCAGCGTCGCACCTTCTGGTCTCTGCTGGAGGATGTATGTTGCCAATCCCTGGGCGCTTTCGCCGATCGTGCGATCGTTAATCGCATTGGAGCCAAATGGAAACATGCGGCCGCGCCTGCCGCCAGTTCCAAATGGAATCACAGTCCAAAACACGTTGTCCAGTTGCTGCCACTGCTCACGTTGAATGCACTCAACGATTTGAGGGCGATATTCATCATAGCGTGCCTCAGTCAGCCAACTCGTTAGATTAACCAATGCAGACTGGGATAGCTTGCCGCTCTCAATCGCGGCACTGGCCGCATGCAACGCCTGATCCGTATTCATCTATACAGCTTCTCCACTGATCGCTAGCGAATTGATTGGGTCCACCGCGACAGCTTCAACAAACAATTCTCTGCTCGTTCAGGTCATTTCAGTGGAAAGCAAGATTGTATGAGTCGGTCCCGTTTGTTCAAGGAACGATTCAGGGATATCGATCAAAAGGAACCATGTTCCACATCCGGCGTTCGCCCTGAGATGTCGAACACTCAAATCGGTGCGTCAATCGGGACGCCGAACGGTAACGACAAGTTGGGCCTACAAATCGTGGCCCGATCGTTCGATCGATCAAAAATCCTAACGCAAGCCGCCGTCCAATGCACGATTACTTCTGCGGGCGGCCGTCGTTTCGCCACCAGCGAAACTCGTAACTGCCATGCTCGGCACACGCGGCGATGTCGGGGCGGCCATCGCCATTGATGTCAGCAATGATTACTTGGTTGGCACTCCGCCAGTTGTCCTTGAGCACGTGTCGCGTCCAGCCTCGTTTGGGATCGCCGCCGTTTTCGAACCAGGCGACGCGTCCGGGGTTGCGCCAACTGGTCGCAGCCACGTCGATATCTCCGTCGCCATCTAAGTCGCTGGCGACTGCTTCAAACGCATCATTAAATTTCTCGCCAATGATGTGCTTGGCCCACTTCCGATCGGCTCGCGAGTCATCGTTTTCGTACCAGACGATCTGACAATGTTCGCTCTTTTTGGACGCGCTGGGATCGGTTGATTTCGGATCGTAATAAAATCCCAATGCCATGACGATATCCAAGTCACCGTCGCGATCCATGTCGACTGGATTACCATGCGTCGGACAAAGCGATTGATCGTCAACGATATGCTTTGTCCATTGAACCCTGCCGTTCGTTTGCTGGTTCTCATACCAGACCGTTTGGTTTGCCTTGCGGACCGTACCGAACAAATCGGCGTCGCCGTCCCTATCGAAATCAGCCGCTCGAATTGTCCGTGTCTCCGGGACATTTTCTTCGATCATCAACTTCTGCCACGGACTGTCCTTCGGTCGGCCGCTATTGACAAACCAAGCGAATTGATTGCCCAGTACCCAGCTCGATCCGGCTACATCCAAGTCGCCATCGCGGTCAAAGTCAGCCAGATCGACATCGTAAGCTCCGGGCAAGTCCAAGGTAATCACATGTCGCTGCCAGAGTTGTCCGTCGGTCGGCGTGCCGTCGTTTTCAAACCAAATTAAATGTCCTTCCAAGTTTTTGACGATCACGACATCCAAATCACCGTCGCCATCGAGATCGCCAAGCATATGTCGTTCCAGTCGCTTGGGATCGTTCGTCTGAATGTAGTGCCGTTTGAAAGTTCCGCGACCATCGTTTTCGAACAGATACAACATGTCATGGGGGGTGTAGTCCGCGCTGGTCAAGTCGAGATCGCCGTCCCGGTCCACGTCGGCAGCAGCAATTCCGTATGCGTAAGCGTACTTGTCGGCAATCAAAAATTCCGAGAACCGGATCGAAGGCAGACTAGCCTCTTGGCCAAAGAGTGTCAATTCGCTCAATGCAATCAACCCAAACACCAGGCACGGAATGATTCGAGCAGGATACAACACAGTTGTTGGGACGACTGAGAAGCAAGTCATTTATTTGATCAACCGTTTGAAAAGGCAACTTTGGACCAACCGTAACTACTAGGCTGCCAGGATTCTAAATTAAATAATTTGGTTTGCTGTAACAAATTCACGCGCCACTGTCATTGGTGATTAGGTGTGCATGCGTCTCGCAACACTTCCTGCCGCATTTGCAGGATTCCCCGAATCATGAATTTCAATCCAAGGAGCGAAAGTGTTTAATTTAGGCAGCTTTGAGCAACGGCTCAACACCGATTCGAGACTTCAAAAGTCGTTCCTCATGGATCCAGTCGGAACGTTGGCCCAAGAAGGTGTAATGCTTACATCGGAAAAGCAGTCGCAATTGCGGGCAGCGGTTTCTCGAGCGCAGACTGTTATGGGAGAGCACATTAAAGTCAATCTCGAACTCAATTTTATCAAATTGAAAGATCCCAGTAGTCGCATTCAGCAGAATTTCTAGTCGCTTTCAATGCCGGCCCGAGGGGTTGGAGAGCTGAAAAATCGTGCTAGGAGTTACACAGAAAATTGATGCGAACTGGCAGCCGCTGATGGCAAATTTAGCCGCTATGCTCGAGCAACCGAGCTGGTCGGGCTGCGACGCAATCATTGTGGTTCCTCCGGGAGCACGATTGGACTTTCCGGCCATTGGACCGCATTAGCTGGCGGCCTGCGCTGGCGAGGCGGGATTTCAAGTCGGAATTCTGTATGCCAACATGATCTATGCTGCGGTCGCTGGAGTTGCGGAGCACCGTCTATTGTGCTCGGGATCAGAAGATCTTTGGGGAGAGAGGGTCTTCGCTGCTCCGGCCTACGATGCGCCGCTGCTCGGCCGCACTTCATGCAAAACCTCTTCAACTGGGCACATCCGTCCTCAATACAATTCGCCTCCGAGCGATCAACTGCGCAGCTTGGCGATTATCGCTAACCAGTGGGTGGACCACGTATCTAATGCGTTAGCACGATCCGGACCGTCGGTGATTGGCTGCTCGACTATGTTCTTGCAGACTGCGGCCAGCGTGGCGCTGCTCCGCCGGATCAAAGTACTTCGGTCGGATTGCATAACTATTATCGGAGGTCCGAATTGCGAAGGAGAGATGGCCGATGGTGTGCTGACGCTGTGCGACCGGATTGACTATGCGTTTTCCGGCGAGTCCGAGGAGACGTTCCCAGCTTTTCTACTTTCCATCCGCAGAGGCTGTCCTCCGTCACGAGGCGTTATCAAAGGCACGCCATTGGTCGATATGGACAAGCTGCCAGCGCCCGATTACTCGAACTACTACGCACAGCTCGAGTTGTTCCTCCCGGATAGCGAAGTGCAACGCTCAGGCGAAGTCAGTATGCCATACGAGACCAGCCGCGGATGCTGGTGGGGCCAGAAACAGCATTGCACGTTTTGCGGCTTGAACGGTTATGGGATGAACTTCAGGGCGAAGTCGCCAAGTCGAGTGATCGACGATTTGAAAAGTATGATTGAGCGCCATCCGAATCGACGCGTGCAGATGGTCGATAACATTATGCCGCATAGCTACTTTCGCACTCTGTTGCCGCAGTTACCGAACGAAGTGCCCGATTTGAAAATCTTCTACGAGCAAAAATCAAATCTCACGCTCGAGCAGATCATTGCCTTGCGGCGAGCGGGGGTGACTGTGATTCAGCCCGGGATTGAATCGCTTTCCACGCCGCTTCTCAAACGCATGAAGAAGGGCGTTTCGGCCCGCAAGAACATCGCCATGTTGCGCTATAGTCGATCAGTCGGACTGACCCTGATGTGGAACATTTTGTACGGGTTCCCGGGCGATTTGGCAGCCGAGTACGAACCGATGCTGAGCTTTTTTTCGAAACTACAGCACTTGAATCCGCCGTCCGACGCCTATTCCGTGTGCATCGACCGTTTCAGTCCCTATTTTTCTCAGCCGGATGAATTTGGTTTAACAAACCTGCGCCCGTCGCCTGCCTACGAAACATTTTTGCCGAGTTCCGCCGACGTGAGGAAAGTAGCCTACCAATTCACGGCCGATTTTGCATCCGAGTCGCTCGCATCGGTCGACTTGGAGAATCGATTGCTCGCCGCTATTGCACATTGGCGCAAACCATGGATCGAAGGCTCGCCGCCTGTTCTGGAGCTGACGGAACTCGATGCGGATACTTTCATGTTGCTTGATACGCGGCAATTATCTGACGTCCAAAAGATCTCGTTTCTCGATCGAACGCAAGCTGCGATTGCACTTACCGGTTTTGCCCATTCCCATTCATCCGACTTAGAACTAGCCCTTGAGCGCGGATGGGTTATTGAGTTGGACGGATGGCAAGTTCCACTCGCGACAGCGGAGCCGGATCTGTTAACCGCTTTCGAAGCCGAATTCAGTATTTCCAGAGCTAGCACCTCGCAGCAGATTCCAATTGCGCAGCCGATTCTCGCGCTGAGGCGATGATTCCTATGGCCGCTATGATGAGCTAACCCGCTGGCACTCGACGAAATCTGCTTTACGTAGCGAGCCGACAATTTTTGCCAATTCGAAAAAGAGCGATGCACTCGCATTTGGCTTGATGGATAGACACGGCGTCTGTAATATAGGTGCAAACCAGACAAGTAAATTTATCGCGGAAGCAAGTATCGTATATGCCGACTAACTCACTCCGAACACTGTTCTGCGTTCTTATGGTATTTTGCATTTTCGTTTGTCCAGGCCTCGCACAAACCGATGATTTGGCGAACGATGATAATGAGCAAGCGATGCTGGAAACATGGCGCACAGTTTACGATTCGATCATTGGTACGTTTCAAGTGCGACAAAACCATTCGAAAAGTACTGAATCACAAGAACTGGTTCGGCAGGCGATTCTGTCGGTCAACAATCCGCAATTTCAAATGCGGCATGGTCGCGTTTACTTGTGGTCCGATCAAGGACGACCGTCTGTCCTTTGCTCCATAGTATCGTCGAACGACCGTGAGATGCCGCAGACTCGGAGGGTCACATTTGAATTCCATTCACTGTCGCAACACGTTGTTAGCGCCGCTCGCGACGGCAAGGTATTCTGGCGCTGCGCCGAACCGGGGCTCAAGTGGATAGATGGAATCGATGAATCTCTACCATCGAATAACCGCACTACTCGTCTTGCGCAAATGAAATCGATCTCGCGCCGCTTTTCAGCAGAAGGACCTGCGAATGTTTTTCGTTTGATGCCAACCCCGATTTATCGATATCCGAGTGAGACGCTGGATGTGACCGACGGTGCGATCTTCACATTTTCGCTCGGAACGGACCCGTGTGTACTACTGCTCGTAGAAGCAAGATCGAATGCTTGGCATCTGGCATTCGCTCGCTCTAATGTAAGAGAATTGAAAATCAAGAAAGGCGAAGAACTTGTTTTGATGTTTGAAGACGTTAGCTTAGGAGAAACGCCAACGGGCCCGTTCTATCTTAAGTGGACATCGGAACTCAGGTCTACCAATGATCCAGGGAATATTCTGTTCAAAGCATCCCTACCAGAACTTCCTGATTAATGGGAAATGAATTTCCCATCGCATTCTCGACAACTCCCACATCGATTGAAGGCGGCGGCAACCAGTTCCCGACGCTTCATGCCGTGGGCACCTCGACCTGCATGGACTCCCAGATGGCATGGCCGGACGTGTCTTTCAGAGCATTGTCGCGATAGCTCTCCAGCAGAAGTTCAATGGCCTCACGAATCATGGTCCGCGCTTCGTCCATGTCTTTGCCCTGCGTCACCGCTCCAGGCAGATCCGGCACCGAGGCCATAATCCAGCCGTCTTCGATTTCCTGAAAAAGCACTTGGTATTCGCGTTTCATGGCTGTTGCTCGTGTCGCTTTGCAAACTGTTTCACGTTGCGGGCAGATTATTGGGGATCACTGCCGCCCAATGTTGGCACGGACCTGGGCGACCAGCCGTCGGCTGACTCTGACATCGTTCTGCCACATTATATTGGACACGCCACTCGCCGCCAGCCATTCGTCTATCGCCAAGCTCTGTTCCAGCAGCGGCAGTGCCTCCTCCCATCGGTCCTGCTTCATCAGCAACTGCCCGCTGATTGTGAAACTGTACCTCGTCAATGCCCGCCTCTTCCAGCGACTTTTGCCCCGCTGGCCACCAGTCGGCCTAATGCAGATATTGCCGCCGCTGGAGATCGCGCAACCAGCGATCCACTTGCACCGTCTGGTCCGCCGAGGCCGCGAAGTCCGGATGCGGAATGACGTAGATCGGCGCAATCCCTTCCCCCGGCAGCGCGTGAGCCAACTCCGTTTCCACGAACTGAGCCCATTCGTGGCGGCAGAATTGGCTGGCGAAATAATTGGGGGACAGAATCGCCACCATCATCCGCGACTGGACCAGGCCGGTTTGAATCTGCGCGTACCAATCGTGCATCGTGCGAGTTTCGTGAGTGTCAAAGAACACTCGCAACTCGCGCTCCACGATCTTCTGAAACTGCCGCTTGATCCGTTCGACCAGTTCCGTCACTCGCCCAGCGTGCTGCGTTTCGTTGTCTTTGTGAACGTAGCTGACGAACAAATCGTAAAGCGATTCGCGATAATAAGCCGAGTTCATGGTTTGGCTTTCAAGGCAATGGCGACGGTCAGTTTGCTGTAGATACCCTGTTCATGACGCCAAAGCTTCGCATAATAGTATCCGGCAAAGGAAGAAAGGAGTCCAAACGTGAATCATTCCGACATGTTGCAGCGAATGTGTCACTCGGTGCTGGCAAAAACTGATTTGAAGGCGATTGTGAAGTCGCGCGGGCTTCCGCAGACGGCGACCAATGCGGGAATCCTGGCCGGTTTGTTCTTGACCGATCAGGGCGTGGCGGATGCAATGAAATCGCTCGATCGAAAAGAGATCGGCTTGCTCCACATGCTCAGAGCAGTCGACAAGCCAGTAAACGTTTCTTTTTTCGGCCGAGTCTACGAAGCTCGGCGCACCTACGGAAGTACTTTCACTCAGAAATACAGCGTCGTTTTAGCCAAAGTGAAAGAACGGCTGGTGCGAACGGGCGTACTTTTGATGTGCGATGTTCCATCACGTGGCGACGATGTCAAGATGGAACTTTGGCGGTTTGCTTTCCCCGTTCAATTCCATCCGTATTTGCCCCCTTTGCTCGAATCGACATACACGTGCGACGGCTCCGGCGACTTCCGACCGGACGCCGTTCGAGAAAAACTGCGCGTAGACCTGGGAAGTGCGGCACCTGCGACTGCCGCAAACTCAGGTGATATTCCAAGTTTTCAAATTGCAAGCGGCGAACTGTGGTTGGGCGAGGCTCGGTTTCAAGTGTCGCAGTTGGCGGGGTTGCGATCGGCCCTGTGGGCGCAGCGACTTGGCACCAAAAAGCAAACGTCCGCTAGTAAGGATTCGCACGATCTGCAACCGACCGATGCCGTGTTTCAGTTGCTTGCCAGCCTGAAAACGAATGAGTGGGCCGATGTTGAGCAACTCACCGAATTCGCTCAAGTATTTTCGGCGCAGAAAGTCGATTGCCACCTTGTTTGCGAAGCGGGCTGGCAGATTGGCGCGCTCGCAAAGATCGAAGCCGAAGGAAAATGCCGGTATCGGCACGCACCTGCCGAACCGGCCCTCGATCCGAGCAAAACCATGAAGGTCCTCGAACGGGACAAGTGTGTCGCGGTCGATCTTTCCCAAGTTCCCTTCGAAGCCTTGGAAACGCTTGTGCAATTGAGCGATGTTCGGCTGAATCCGTCCGGGTTGCCGTCGTTGCTCCTAACGCCAAACCTTGTACGCATCGGCCGAGCCAGCGATGACGTCTTGGCCAGCGACTCTGGGCAATGGCTTTTCCAACATTCACAAGTTTTCGGGCAAGCTCATGCATTGTTAATCAGCCGGCGCGGGAAGACCGTTTTGCACAGCAATGTCTTGATCGCCCGAGTCACCGACCTGTCGTTGAAAGTCGCGCTGGAAAAGGCGTTGGGTGAGAGTTGGATTTCACTGAAAAACGATTACGGCGTTTTTCCTCGAAGTGCGTTGAGCGACGTACAGCGAATCGTGAAGAAATCGGGGCACGTCATCAAGGAGGTCGCCGGAAATGATCGTTGAGCCCTTCAGCATTTCGAAGAATGTCGAAATCGACGCGGAACGTCCCGACCTCCGACGCGACCTGCATGTCTTCGTTGCTTACGTGAAGGATCGAGAAATCAAACGGGGGCATCGCGATAACCTAATCCCGAAAGCCGACGCTCGACGGTTAGCGAAGCTGATGTCCGATAAGGTAGCCGACGACGAGATCGAGGCCGACAGCTATTCCCAATGGCTACACTTTGTCGATCGCGTCGCTCTGAAACTCGGATTCGTCTCGCACGACACAGAGGGAGTTTACGCTGGCTATACCAGTTCGGCACCGAGTTTTCCGGACAATTTCATGCAATTCAATGCGAAAGCATACGACGATTACCAAAAGAAATCGCTTGCCAAGCAGGAATCCATTTTGCTGGAATTGATCTTGAAAGAAGGCGAAGGGAGCCGCAGCGAGTTTTTTCATTCGTCCATAATTGGCCGGTTGGATTGTTTCTCTAGTTTTGGTTCGGCAACCGGTGTAATCCCGTGTATCAACTTTGCCGACATACGATCTTTCCTGCTAAAGTTGTTGGCCGAGTTGCCAACTGGTCAATGGCTGAGTACTCAATCGTTCATCGAGTTTTTGAAGCACAAGCATCGTCATTTCCTGATCCCCGCAAAGCCGCAATACAAGAACAAATGGGATCAAAAAGAAGGTCGCTACAGTAATTTCCGTGAAGGTCATCCGTACAAAGCGCAAACTGCCATCGCGGAGACGGATCCAGACGCTTTCGAACGCGTCGAAGGCCGGTATATCGAGCGTTTTCTGGAAGGAGTTCCAAAGCTGTTCGGATATATTGATGTCGGTTACTCCAAGCCGGACGCAGGAAAGTATCCCATGCTCGGTGGGCTGCCGACCTTTCGCGTGAACGAGCGGCTGCAGCGAGCCCTGGGCGGCAGCCTTGCCGAGCCAAACGTGAAAGTTACGCCGACTTTTGAGGTCTACGTTCAATCCGAAGTATACGCCGCGCGGGTTCTGAACCAGCTCACGCAAGTCGGCGAGTTGGTCTCCGACGATTCGACGACCGTGTATCGGCTCACGAAACAAAAAGTCGCGGCGGCCCAGGCGTCCAACCATTCTCTGAACGTAATTCGATTGCTGGAATCGTTGGTCACAACACCGCTGCCCGAAAACGTGCGACGCGAGCTGGCCGATTGGTCGGAGCACGGCGAAAAGTTCGTGCTGTATTCCGGATTCTCGCTGCTTGAAACCGATGGCGAAGTCGCGGTCCCGGAGCGATTCCAGGTCGAGTGCATTCAACCAGGAACGTACATTGTGCGTTCGTCAAAAAAGGTTTTTGAGGAATTAGAGCAACTAGAACGAATGCCGCTCAAAGTCGATCACGGGGAGTCCAGTTTCTCGGATCTGCCGGACGGTTCGAGCAGCGCTCTGCGGCGCAAGAAAGCTAAGAAAGGCAAACCAGCCGACAGCAAGCCCCAAGTCATGTTGATGAGAGTGACGCGCGTTCAACTTCTTTGTCCCGACCGCGAGTTCTTGCAGCGCTTGCAAAGTGTCCTGCTTGGGGCCGGGTGTCCGGTAGAGGCCGACGGCAAGAATCTGTCGCTGGTTTATTCCGACCGATACGAACCGCAAGTGGGCAAAGCGATCCGCGGATTGGGGAACGAATATCAAGTGAAAATCGAAGACAAGGGCTGAAGCCAGGATGAGCGTCTTTCGTCCGGAAAACCCGCTGATCGTGCAAAGCGACCACACTGTACTGGTGGAAGTAGACGGACCGCGATACCCTGCCGCTCGGGACGAGTTATGTCGCTTCGCGGAACTGATCAAGTCACCGGAGCACATTCACACGTATCGCATCACGCCTTTGTCGATTTGGAATGCTTGCGCTGCCGGAGTCCAAGCGGCGGAGATCGTCGCGACCTTGTACGAGTATTCCAAATACGACGTCCCCGCGCACGTCGCCGTTGAGATTCGCGATTATGCGTCCCGTTACGGGCGGCTGCGCATCGAACGCGCGGACGAGCACCTGGTATTGATCGCCGAGGACCGACCCTTGGCGGAAGAGATATGCCGCCACAAAAACGTCGCGCCACTGTTGGTCGAGCGTCTTTCGGCCATCGAGTTCCGCGTCGAAGCCATGTCGCGCGGGAAATTAAAACAAGCCCTGGTCAAAGCGGGCTACCCAGCAGAAGACTTGGCGGGCTATCGAGACGGAGAAAATTTGAAGATCGAACTGCGCGGTCGCTCACTCGCCGGGCAATCGTTTGGGCTCCGCGCGTACCAGCGCGAAGCAGCCGAGATATTTCACGCCAGCGGAGCGGCTCGCGGCGGTTCCGGCGTGATCGTCCTGCCCTGTGGTGCGGGCAAGACAGTTGTGGGATTGGCATGCATGAGCCTCCTGCAAACATCCACGCTGATTCTCACCACCAACGTCACCGCTACTCGACAGTGGGTGAGCGAAATCATCGACAAGACCACGTTGACTGAAGGGGACGTCGGCGAATACAACGGCGAACATAAAGACGTGCTTCCGGTGACGGTCGCCACGTACAATATCATGACCTGGCGTCAAAGCAAGGAGAGCGATTTCAAGCACTTGCGGTTGTTCGACCAGCGCGATTGGGGACTGATTATCTACGACGAAGTGCATCTGCTCCCCGCCCCGGTTTTTCAAGTCACGGCAGGACTCCAGGCTCGCCGTCGGTTGGGCTTGACGGCGACGTTAGTGCGCGAGGATGGCCGCGAGGACGACGTGTTCGCCTTGATCGGACCCAAGAAAGTTGACGTTCCGTGGAAGGTGCTGGAGCACCAAGGCTGGATCGCGACTGCTACCTGCACCGAGATTCGTTTGCCGCTGCCGCCAGAGTTGCGCATGCCGTATGCTCTGGCGGACAAGCGCAACAAATTTCGCGTGGCATCCGAGAATACTCTCAAAGTCAAAGTAGTTCGCCAGCTTCTCGAACTGCATCGCGACGAACCGATATTGATCATCGGCATGTACGTCGATCAAATTGCCTCAGTCGCGGGTGACCTGGATGTGCCGGTGATCACGGGCACGACTTCACAGAAAAAGAGAGATCAGTTGTACGCCGATTTTAAGGCGGGTCGGCTCCGCGTTCTAGCGGTTTCGAAGGTCGCCAACTTCGCCGTCGATCTGCCGGACGCTTCGGTGGCAATCCAGATTTCCGGTACGTTTGGTTCGCGTCAAGAGGAAGCCCAACGTCTCGGACGCATCCTCCGTCCCAAAGCTGGGCGCAATCAAGCTCACTTCTATTCGCTGGTCAGCCGCGATACAGTCGAGCAGGAGTTTGCGCTCAAACGCCAGCTTTTTCTATGCGAACAAGGCTACGCCTACGAAATCCGCGACGGCGTCCGGAGCGAGCTGCAGGTGGGCTGAGCCAGACCCGCCTACACTTAATCATCGGGTCACTTGGTCGTAACCATTTCGTGTTTCTCGCGTAAAGTCTCTAATGTCAAAATCTAGATCTATGTGAATGCGGGCACATTTTTCTCTGAACGCGGAACGCCTCCGCGGCAGGCAAAACTGGATTCACCCAGCAACCGCGCGGTTGTTATATTGGTGGCGTGACCGAGCATCGAGACCGTCAGCCAATGAGTTCGCTGTCTCATTTTCTGTAGTCCCTTCGGCAGCGACGATTCAACACCACATTGAGAAGTTGAGGGAGCATGACCGAGCGATTGCTATCGAACGAATACGCTACTGTGTTGGCCGAAATCAAAGAGCGTGTTCGGTCAGCGCAGTACGCCGCGCTACGGGCGGTCAATAAAGAATTGGTGGGGCTGTTGGGACATCGGGCGGATCATCGTCGAGCGGCAAGCCAACGCCGAGCACGGGGCAGCCATCGTGGAACGCCTAGCCGCGGACCTTCAGGCCGAGTTCCCTGGGATCGCCGGTTACTCGCGCCGCAACATCTTTCAGATGCGTGAGTTCTTCCTCGCGTACCGCGATTTGCCAAAAGTGCAGCCATTGGTTGCACAAATCGGCTGGACCCACAATGTCATCGTGTTGCAGCGTTCCAAAGATCCCTTGGAACGTGAATTTTACATCCGCATGACGAAGAAATTCGGCTGGACCAAGAATGTCTTGATTCATCAGATCGAGAGTCTAAGTTATCAGTCTACGTTGCTCGGCCAGACCAACTTTGATCGCGCCCTCACGCCGAAACTGCGAGCGCAGGCGAAGCTGGCCGTCAAGGACGAGTACACCTTCGACTTCCTCGAATTGGGCGCACAGCACAGCGAGCGGAAGAGAAAGGGGGACGGGGGTTGTTTGTAGGGTGTTGAACCCGTATGTTATGGGTTTTGCACTTTGGATCGCATGTATGCCTCGACAGAAACGTGTTGACGAAGCAGGATACATTTATCATGCACTCAATCGTGGCAATGCTCGATGTACGATCTTTCATAAGCCCGAGGACTATGACGCCTTTCTCCGAATCCTAGCGGAAGGGCTTGAGAAATATCAAGTCGAACTCTTCTCGTTTACGCTTATGCCAAACCACTGGCATTTTGTCTTGCGGCCCGGCCGGGATCATGAGATGGGAAAGCTGTTGCGATGGATTACCGCAACGCATTCGCTTCGGTATCACGCGCATCAACATACTCGTGGCTTTG
>SYJV01000068.1 GCA_005798335.1 Planctomycetaceae bacterium
CTCCGCTGCAAGATATTGACACGCTGGAAGCTTATCCCACGTTCGTTGAACGGTATTGGGCTCAAACGCAAACCTATTGCCGTGAAGCGGGTGTTAGCGACAGTTCTACCGTCTTTTCTCCGCGCGTAATGACCACTTTGATTGCTTGACCAACCTTCAAAGCTTGAATGGCGAAAGTATAGTCGTAGATATTCTCGATTTTCTTTCCGGCCAACTCGACGATTATATCGCCGCCTTGCAGTCCGGCTTTTTCGGCGGGCCCATCTTTCATTACACCGCTCAAGGCCACCCCTTTGACCTCTTTGGTGTAGTCCGGAATCGACCCAAGGTAAGCCGTTAGATTAGCGCGCTTCGTCTGCTCGATTGGCTGATTCACAAATTGAGGCGCTTGATCAACCTGCGCTAGTTCACGAGTTACCAACGCCATCAATTTTGCAATGTTCGCAGCTCCCTCGTAGTTTAGTCGATCAGGCGTATCGCGTGGCGAATGATATTCGTCGTGATGTCCAGTAAACGCGGAGAGAATTGGCACGCCACGCAAGAAAAATGAGCTTGCATCCGTGGGAAGATTGCAGTCGTTTTGCAGAGTCAGCGGCAAACCAACCACTGCGTTGCGTCTTTCGATCACGCCTGACCAAAAGGGTGACGAACCAATACCTTGAAGCACAAGGTTATCGCGCAAGCGACCGACCATATCCAAGTTAATGCATGCGGCCACAGTTGGATAAATGGATCGCGGTTCGTGCTTGCCATGCTCAACTGCTGACTTGGAGTCGCTGGGGTCACTGACTCTTGGTTTCGCTTCCGTCGAATCAGTTTGGCTTTTTCCCTGCACGCTGTTCGCCAGAATTCTGCTGGGGAATAGCTGTGCGAATTCTTCGACGAAAGCGGCTGACCCGCGCAGACCAAGTTCTTCGCCACTCCAAGCGGCGAATAACACATCACGTTTCAATTGAACTCGCGACGAATGTACCTCGTCGGCCAAGTATTGGGCGATCTCCAGAATTCCAGCAACGCCCGATGCATTGTCATCCGCGCCTAGGTGGAACTTTCCACGTTCGTCCGCCTTCGCAAGCGAGCCAGTTCCTTGGCCTGTACCCAAGTGATCGATATGAGCGCCAACGACCACCATTTCGGAACTGACATCCTTGCCTGCGGGTAGCAATGCTAGCACATTACGGCCTCTGCTCGACACCGGCTCGAGGTCAATCGTTGAGCTGAGTTTGACACCTTCCAACTTGAAACCCATATCCATTTGTCCATCGTCGAGTTCCTTTTGCAACGTGCCAAGATCCTCATTAGCTTGCTTCATCCATGCGGCCGCAACTGTATCGCTGATGCTGATGACTGCCAGGCTCGAAGTGCCCAACGTTCCGTCCATCGCCAACGGGATAAGCTGCCGTTTAGCTTGACTGGTTGGTCCACTGACAAAGATGATGCCTTTCGCACCTCGTTCGCGGGCAAGCATGGACTTGTAGCGAAGATCGCTAAAGGGAGCCAAATACTGGCGTCGTTCGGGAGTTATGTCTTGTGGCATGCCTATGAACATCATGACCCATTTGCCAGTCACGTCCAGATGAACATAGCTGTCGTACTCAGATTGCGAGCCGTCCTTGGGTACGACCATGCCGTAGCCGGCAAACATTATCTCTTCGTTCTCAATTACGCCTTCTTGCGAAAAGAAAACTGGCCGCCAGTCGAGATCGACTTTGTAGCGATTGGTTCCTGAAGCAAGTGAGTTACCCGGTCCCAACTTAACGTCCGAGGTAAATTGAAAATCGTGGAAGAAGGTACCATCTCGTCCTGCGGGCTGGAGGCCCAAACTTTCCAAATAGGCTGCCACGTACGCAGTGGCTTGTCGTTCGCCCTCTGTTCCCGTCAAACGGCCACCTAGCTCAGGGCGGCAGAGGTAATCGACGTGCCGTCCAACATCTGCGGCAGTGAAGCTAGCTACAGTATTGCGCAAAGCAAAATTTGCAACGATTTGCGGTTCGGTCGCTACAGATGGTTTGTCAGGCTTTCCAAGCAAATCTCGCGCGGCGGTATCATTCCATTTGGCTTCATGAATTTGTGACTGCGACGAACCTCCATTGCTGGTCCACACGATCGATTTACCGTCAGGGGTAAATACAGGCAATCCGTCAAAACCGGCGCGATAAGTTACACGTACTGGCTCGCTTTTTCCATCTTTGTCGACCATGTAAATTTCGAAATTCTCGAAACCATGCCGATTGGTCGCAAAGACCAAGTAGTCACCGCTGGGATGGAAGAACGGCGCCCAGCTCATTGCGCCCATGCGTGTGATAGATCGCTGGTTGCTGCCATCCACATTCATTAACATGATCTCTGCGGTAGCGCCGTTTTCACTGAATCGGCGCCAGCAGATCGATTTTCCGTCAGGCGAAAAAAATGGACCGCCGTCATAGCCCACGACATCCGTCAGTCGACGCAGTTGCGAACCATCTGATCGCATGATATACAGATCAGTCGCTGATGCTGGGTCCACGTCGAACAACTTTTGTTCGTCATGTGATAATTGACCCGAGTAGGCTCGCCGATTGGACGCAAAGGCAATCCACTGCCCGTCAGGCGAATAGCTGCCCTCTGCGTCATAGCCCTGGTCACTGGTGAGCTGGCGGTATTCTTTAGTGCCAAGATCGAACTGGACTAAATCGTACGTTGGATCGTAGTCCCAACTGTACCGCTTCTCCTGGCCGGAATTGCGAAACTCGATCTCGTCTTTCTGTTTCTTCTGAGCTTGCGAATCATATTGAGTGGATGCAAACAGCACTTTGGTGCCGTCAGGATGAATCCATGCGCAAGTAGTCTTTCCAATTCCAGGCGATATTCGACGCGTGTCTCCGGTTTGTCTATCCATCAAGTAAATCTGGAAAAACGGATTGTCTGCTTCGCGTTCACTCTGGAACACCATCCAGCGTCCGTCTGGGCTGAAATAGCTCTCGCCAGCACGCTTGCCTTCAAAAGTAAGCTGGCGTATTCCGGACATCAAAGCAGCTTGTTTTTCTGATGCCAGTTTTGGATCCGACTTCAGCAAATCGTCCGGCGCAAATTTGTTGGCGGCGTCGTCGGCAACGTCCTGACCGAAAGCAACCGAATTACAAAAATGCTCCGTCCTCCTTAATGGTCCAAAGCAAATAAGGCAACAAACAACAATTACCAGAAACCTAGAAAAACGCATCATTGCCAACAAACTCCCACAAAAATCCTTGAAACGACTTGCGACCAAGTCCGACTGATTTCCGGATAGAATCTTTACTGCGGTCTATTCTTGCCTTACCTTCGCTTGGGTACAACGGGGCAAACAGCACCACGGAACGAAATGATCGTTGTCGTGGAGAATTGATGTGCCGCGCTTCGCGATTCGAAGTCGATCGGTGCAAAAGCGCTGGATCTCGACCCTTAGGCGAGCGGCAGATGGTTTCTTACCAATACAAGCCCGAAGCGCAAGCGAGTGTATGCTAGGATTGACGCAATCGCTTGCGCATCGGGCTTGTATTCGCTTAGGCCTTGGTAAATTCCCATCTGCCGCTCGCCTTACTATCCCAGCACGTGAATCAAGTAGTTGATATGTTGACTGACATCGGCAGAAAAACTTGCTCGAATAGGACCATCGTGTTTCCCGTGAAACGTTCGCTAATTAGATTTGTCAGCCTAGATGGACAGCGCCACTTTCATTTGCATTGGAAAGAACAAGTCGTTCCAGCGAAATCGTTTAACCCGCAGCCGCTAGGCGAGGATTGGGTTGAGTTTTCGAACTTTTTGCAAAGCCAAGCTCAACCCAATCCTTGCCTAGCGGCTGCGGCTTAAACGACGAAATGGCTAGGACCAAAAGCCATACCTTGCACACAAAATGGCGCTGTCCAACTAATGATTTCGTGCATCGATTGGAGAGTCATCGCGCAACACCTTCGACGCCCGCGGCTAGCGCCATCGGTTCACTTTTTATCAGCCTAGGACTGGGGTGTCGAAATGCTTCAAACGATTCTACAGATTTTTCCATCGCTTCTTTTAATGATCGAAGCATGCGATCAATTTGCCTTCGATATTCGATCGGTTCGCTTTGCCGGTGACCGTGGACGCCAGTTGCCAAATGTTGGTGCAAGAGTTCGAGGAACGCGATTCTCGCTCGAGGTTGAATTGTCAGCGGATACTGACCGTCGCTATCGACTCGAAAATCGGTCGCTCGCAAGATGCCGGTGGCCTCGATAACGGCTCGATCCACCACATGCCGCAGCGGCTCCTGAAGGTCCGAAGCCAACGAATGATGACCCGCACGCGGCGAGTGCAAGATGCCGATCGTCGACAACAGTCCTGAATGCGCGATCAACCTGGTCGCCAGTCGATGGACGATTGTGTGACCAATATTCAACAAGACGTTCACCGGATCCGCTGCATCGGGTGCTACTCGATGCGTAAACGTAAAATCCCGTCCCAGACATCGCGGAAACTCAGCGTACCAAACTGCTGCGGCGTTGCCTTCGATCCCCAAAAGGAAATCAATCGAACTGGCGCTGCCCGCCGCCAGCGCTGCTCGCCATAATTCGCGCGCCGTGCGCGACCCTGATCCGGCAACCGTATCCGCCAAACAGGCATAGTTGTGAATCTTGGCTTGTACCAACCGACGAGCAATTGTCAGACGAGCCGTAACATCACTGGCGATTTGCAATTGCAACTGCACCCAGCGCGCGTCCGCAGAACGCGGTTGCGCCGCTAGGACATACTCGGGCTGCCCCCAAAGATCGCAAAACTCGACCGCGATGCCGCTGGACGCCATACGACATTGGCTGTGCCAAGGAACCTCGGTTCGATCGATTACCAAAACACTGGTGACACCGTTGAGGGGAATTTTGCGACGCGGTTTTCCTTCGCAATCGATCGCGGCATGATCACTTTCGAATTCCAGCCGCCTCATACCGGGCCCCAGTATCAATGTCTGAGTCGCGCCCGAATTCCACGCTGTCCCCTCGCCCGGCAACTCGAATCGAACCGATTTGGGAACCGTCCGCTGTTGAGCTTTGCGCCAGCCGAGGTCTTCGATCGCAACCGCTCCTTCGATTTCGTCGTGCCGCCACAATTCCGAAAACTCGAATCGATAGCCCACGAACTGAAATGCTTCGCCTGGAGAGGCGATCAGCGTCTTATTCTCGTTCAATTGCAGCGCCAGCGCGCTGGCCTCGTCTCTGGCAATCGAAGCCAGGGACTCCGCTTGTTGTTTATCGCGACACAGGATGAGAAAATCATCCGCGTAGCGAACCAATCGAACACCATGCCGCGTTATCCGTTCGTCGAATTGATCTAGCAGCAAATTGGCGAGCACTGGCGACAGTGGAGATCCGGTCGCCAGACCCACGCCACGTGCCGGGGCGCCTTCGGTCACCCAATGCGTTAGGAGATCGATCAGCTTGGAATCCGGCAAGTAAGCGCGCAAGCGCTCGAACAACACGGAGTGCTGTACACTGTCAAAGAAACCGAGAAAGTCTGCTTTCACACTCCAACGAAATCCATCCCGAGCCGCTTGACGAATTCGGCGCGGTGCCTGCTCGCGACCAAGTCCTCGACGATTGGCGATCGCCGAACTCTCCAGGAATCCATCGATGGCCGGTGCGATGCGCTGGAGAATCAAGCGCTGTAAGGCCCGATCACGAAGGCTGGGAATTCGCAAAGTCCGGCTGCCACCATCCTTCGGAATTTCTACCGTGTAATGCGGGTCGCAGCGATAGGTTCCCTGATCAATTTCATCCGCTGAGCGACGCAGAATTCCACTCTCCAGCCCATACTCTGTCGCAACTGAATCGATGGCAGTGGAACTCAGCGCGTAATCGACCAACGATTGACTTCGCTGAATCGCCGCAGGGGTCAATTGTGAGTCCTCGATCTGATATCGGCCAAAACCGAATCGCGTGTTCTCACCGACATGCACAAATTGACCCAAGATCAACTGCATGAGTTCTCGAGTGGACAGTCCTCGAAATTCCACGCGTCCGACAACTCCGCCGAGTGTTTTTGCGTGCTTGCCACCGTAACCGACATCCAACCAAACCAAATCTACGGGACTCGCGCTGGGAACTCGGCCGTCGTCATGCTCGGCAGGGAACTCCCAACCCAAGCTCGCCAATCGATTTGAAAGTCGATTCAGGAACAGCCGAGCCGAAAAAAACTGCTGATCAAAACAGACATGCCCTTCTCGCTGATCGATTTTCGGACGAGAGCATCGAAGCGGCGAATCGAATCGCAACACGATCGACTCTTGACCCACCAAACGCGTCAGTTGATCGTCCAGTTTGTCGACAGAAAGTGCGGTTGGAGCTTGACCACCCTGGAGCATGCGTTGAGCCACCAAGTCATACGCTCCAACGACGTCGAACTGTTTCAGTCGTTGGCCACGCGCCGGATTGCGCCCAAGCTTGACCAGACCCACATGGAGTTGCTGAATGCGTCGCGCGGCAGTTTTTGGCGAACTATCCAGGAAAGTGCAGGCCAGGCTGAGCCCCACTTGCGGATCGACCTCAACCAAGCCTTGATCGGGCGCTGCCAGCAGCACACCTTCCGGCATTGCCGCTTGACCACCGTTCTCCGCAGCCGTCGCATCGCAGATCATGGCGTAGATCATGGCGGAATGCTGGGGAGGAACCGTCGCAATTTCCTTGGGACGCAACGTCCATCGGACGCGAAAGAAATTCAGCGGGCCAGCATCGGAGTTCTGCTTCAGTCGAGCTTGCCCGGCCGACTCGTTAATCGCACGTTGAGTTCCTGAGTGATTCATTAGCACCAGCCTCCATGAGCCAACTCACTTCGTACAACACCTTTAGTCCAACAGCGAGCCCACCGACAGATCAGGTCGATGGCTGATTGCCACCACATATTTTCCCATCTTCGGATCGCGCACCGCCACAGTGCCAAACAGGTGAGCCACCGCATGCGCCAGCGCCATCGCGACCGGCAGTGAACACGGACCATTGAAGCAAACGAGCGGTCCACCCGTCAGTTCCAATTCCCGAATCGCCGCCACCGCATCCACAACTCGCCGATCATTCTCCGCTTCACCTACAAAGCCAACTTCAAGATCAACGCGCTGTGCTGATTGATTGGCCAACTGTACTCTGAATGATCTCATGTTCGATTTCGAAAGCGGTTGACGGTCAGCTAATAAAGTCGAGGTAGTAGACGACGAAATTCTGAATTGCTACCATGTTTGAGTTATAGCATTTGGAGGTACTCGTGGAAACCTATTTGCTAACCTATCGCGTTACGACGCCGATGTTTCTGGGCGGGGTTGACCAGCGCGCTGAGTTGAGATGCCAGGGCATAAAAGGTGCGCTGCGATTCTGGTGGCGTTCCTTGCAAGCGGCAAAATTTGGGTCAAAGTTCGCTGAGTTGCTTAACGCGGAATCGGAACTCTTTGGTTCCAGCGATCAGGAGATTGGAAAATCTAAGGTTCGTTTGCGAATCGTCAAATCGGAATTGCCAATCGTTGCCAAAGGAAAGGTATTGTGGGAACTGGAAGATGGCCTGCGCCGCGGGAATAATTTCCAAGGAAACACTCAGCGCGGCGGCGCGTTTTATCTCGGGTACGGTGCCGTCAACGCTTTCTATAGCAGCAAGCAAAATAAACTTGCTGGGCAACTTGAGCGCGAGTGTTTCATGCCGGGGACGCTTTCGATTCAAGTTTCCTTGGATCGACGGCTCAGCAGTAAGCAAAGAGATTCAATATGTCAGTCGTTGCGATTGCTGGGAACAGTGGGCGGACTTGGTTCGTGCAATCGTCGCGGTTACGGCAGTTTGACATTGGTCCGAGCCGAAAAACGTGAGGCCGGAAAGTGGATTGACGTGCCAAGCATGGCAGTTCATTCACCGCAGGCCGGTTTGGCTGAACTGGTCACCAGCAACTTACTATCACAGGGCGAACCTGAGTGGTCCGCTTGGAGCGACCAAAGTCGAGTTGTGGTTGTCTCCTTGAAATCCCAAGCCAGCCAACGTGATCTGCTCGATAAGATCGGTCGTGAACTGGTCCACTATCGAAGCTGGGGGAATGACAACAAAGTACTTGGCCACGATAGTGAACAGAATTTCGCCTACGATCACCATCTTTTCAAGAACATGGTTGAAAATGGCACGAACCACTTGCCAGACGGTTTCGATCAACCGCAGCGCGTTGCGTTCGGATTGCCTCACAACTATGGTCCAGGACGCAACGTCTCGCCCGCTGACAAACTGAATAAAAAGGAACTCGATCGTCGCGCTAGCCCGTTGTTCATTCATATTCACCAGTTCGATGACGTACCTGTGGGTTTGGTGTTCTCGCTGCCGGCTCGGTTTCTTCCCAATGCCGGGAATCACAAACCGAACTTGCGTGTATTTGGCGTAGAGCGACCGCTAAAGACCGACGCCAGTTTCTGGAATCCAATCCATGGATTCTTGGATCGCTTGGTTGGTAAACGCGACACAAGTAATCCGCTTTCAGGCACCGTCAAGAAAACGGATTTGGTTTGCACCGAGATCAGCCTTTCCACTCCCGTGGAGCTTGCAACATGACCAGTTCGGTTTATCGGCTGTCGTTCATGGTTGGTCCTGTGCAGGGCTTCGTCGCTCAAGCAAGACGAACGAAAGATTTTTGGTCGGGGAGTTGGTTGCTGTCGTATTTGACTGAAGTAGCCCTGATTTCCGCTGAGCAGAATTCGTTGGAGGTCCTTATTCCGTATCGTGGTAATAGCAAAGGAATTCTGACTTCCCTGGGCTCGACCGTTGGCGGCATTCCCAATCGGTTTGAAATGCGTTTCGAGAACGAGGCGCAAGCCAAGCAAGCGGCCCAAGCGGCGCAGAATGCGCTGCGTGACGAATGGCTCGCGATAGCGAACATAGTTTGGGATACCTTTGTGAAACCAGTTGAGGGACTCGGGAACGCATCTGAAGAAATCTGGAATGGTCAGGTTGAAAACTTCTGGGAGCTATCTTGGGTTATTACTCAGGAAAGAGACCCAAGTCAGTTGGTTGGTCGAGCGCTGCAAGCCAGAAAGGCTTTTCGCAACGTGCCCGTGCAAGATAGCGAACCGGGTACAAAATGTTCGCTAATGAGTGACTACCAAGAGATTTCAGGGCACGTTGGAGTTGGCAACAGTGCGGGAAAAACCAATCGAGACAAGTTCTGGAAATCTCTTTCTAAAAAGCTGAAAAAACTTCCCAGGACAACGGGCCTGGACTTAGGCGACGCCGAACGACTGTGCGCGATGGCCCTGATCAAGCGCCTGCTGCCGAACTTTATCAAGAGCTTGCCGGCAAATCCAAATCTAACCAAATGCCTTCCACCAAACCCCAGTGCAGACTTGGAATTGCAATCGCATTGGCCGTCGCTGGGATTCTTCGCGGCACTCCCTTGGTTGAAGAATTTCCGCCCAGACAAATTGGATGAAGCGAAAAAGTACATCCAAATGGCTAACCAGGAAAACAAAGAGGAAAACGACGACGACAAAAAGAATGGGCAGTTTTGGCTTTCTGAACGTGAACCAAGCCAGCGTTTCGGCGTGGATTGGGCAACGATCGACGCCACCGCTTGGTTCAAGACGGGAGTACGCAATAACGAACCTGGCATGACGAAAGATAAGCAAGAAAAGATGCTGGATCTACTTTCGGCGTTTTACCAACAGCACCAAGAGAAAGGACCAATGCCGTACTACGCCCTGCTGTTCATGGACGGCGATTCGATGGGAAAGCTGCTTGAAGAACTAAGAAAAGCCAAGGGTGACCGAGCCTCAACCGAATTGAGCCGGATGTTGTCGGTGTTCTCCGGTCAAGTCGAGAAAATCGTCGGCCAACGCCAAGGTCGAGTCGTCTACGCTGGTGGCGACGATGTGCTGGCATTTTTGGCTGCCGAACAAGCTTTGGAAGCGGCCTCGGTGCTCGCGCAAGCCTACCGAAGTGCATTCCCTGGAATTAATAACGCCACGCTATCGGGAACGATCATCTACGCGCATTGGCGATTTCCACTCAATCAGGTAATACGACTTTCCCATCGCCTGCTCGACGACGTTGCCAAGGACGCCACGGGACGCAATTCGTTATGTTTGGCAATTGTACAAGGCAGCGGTCTGAACGCTGTTTGGTCGGCTCCTTGGGATGTTGTTTGGGGTACCAATTCGAAACACAAAATTGTCCCGTTCGCGGAGATGATCGAACGCTTTGCACCGGTCGATCACACCGAAGAGCAATTTGAAGACGGCCGGCCTAAATTGAACTCGAGTTATCTCTACTTGTTGCGTGACCAGTTCGCGAGGTTGTTTCGACGACCGGTAAATTCACCTGGCAGCTTTCAGGAACTGGATGGTGAGTTTGCAAAATCATTGCCACTGTTGGAATTGGCGCACAGCGAATTTCGTCGTCGCATGACGAAGGAGCGTCGAGTAAAAATGCCCCGCACCGAGACTCTGCCACATGTCGAGAACCTGTTGCAATTGAGTCAGAAGTGGGTTCGCGACAAAGACCACAACACGCAAGTTGACGCGAACAAATTCGCGTTTGACGGCTGGCGGATCGCTCGGTTTTTGCGACAAGTCAAGGAGGGAAAATTGCCTGACCATGAGTAACTTCAGCGGTTATCAATGGTACGCGATTGATCCTGTCGATGCTTGGTTTTTCCGAGATGGAAAACCCTTCAATCGCGGCGAGGACCAGGGCGACTCGCGCAGCCTATTTCCTCCTTTGCCAACTGCAACGGTCGGGACCATTCGTTACGCACTGGCAATCGAGAATGGGTGGGATGGTCGTAGCAATTGGAAAGACGTCGCGGTGCCCAGCCTGCCCGGCAAAACATTTGGTGACGTCATTGGCCCCAGCCACTCACAGACTGGCCAGCTATCGTTCGCCGGACCATTGGTTTGTCGAAACAATCTCCCCTTGTTCACGATGCCCAGGCATGTATTGGGTCACAAGACCGTTCGAGAAGATCGAGAGAACGGAATTCAAAGCGGCGAAGGGTGCTTCGCAAAAGAGTTCAAACCGGAGGACTTCCTAGCGCCAATCCCGAACGATACCACTGAGTCGGACCTAGGAAGATTGCTGCTGCCCGCACCCAAGAATCGTTCTGCCCATGGCCAAAAAGCTCCGGAATCGGCGGGCGATTTTTTCATCACGCAGGCTGGCATGCTAAAGGTGGTCGAGGGCAGCTTGCCCAGTGAAACCGATTGCATTGATGCGAATGATTTGCTGGTAATGGAATCGCGAGTCGGTATAGCCCGGAATCTGGTCCAACGATCTGTCGTAGACGGGATGCTCTACAGCCCGCACTACGTTCGCCCTCGCGATCGAGGTGCTCGAACTGGCTTAATGGTTGGAGTCGATGGAGCACCTTGGGATCTTCCGAAACTAATTGCTTTTGGCGGCGAAGCTCGTATGTCTGGTACCGAGAAAGTAGCGCCACTGGATCTGACAGTCAACAATGCGAAACTAACTCAACACATTGCTTTGGTTTTGTTGACTCCCGCACTGTTCGGCAAACCTTGGTGGGGCGCAGGGCCAGGAGAAAACGCAATCCAACTTGATCCTCAATTGTCTGGGAGAATTGAGTCGGTTGCCATGGACCGACCTCAACGCATCGGAGGTTGGAACAGTATCGATAGTGTCCCATTTGCAAAACGACCCGCAGTTGCAGCGGGTTCGGTTTGGTGGATCGAATTAACCGGTCAGGGTTTGTTACCCGGCACGCTGATCAGAATTGGGCAAGAGCAACATTTGGGATTCGGTTTGGCTGTGGTTGTGGCAGCACCCTAACGAAAGTGATTTCGCTTTTCCCAGGATCCGAGAAATCGAAAATGAGGTAATGATGGAAGCAAAGTTGTTTGGATTCTTGGCGGAGACGTCGATTCACCCGGGGAGTGGCCAAGATGCTGGTCTGGTAGATCTTCCAGTCGCTCGTGAGGCGGCGACAGATTATCCAGTCGTCGTGGGAAGCGCTTTCAAAGGAGCGCTACGTGACTCGATCTTTTGGCGATGTTATGCGCCCAAGTACGAAGCGCACATCGCCGCATGTACGAATCCTGACGACACACAGATTCAAAAAACGGCTGAAGATGAGGCTCGCAAATTTGCCGACCAGCGCGCCGATAAATATTTTGGAACTTCGGCGAACGGCGGCGAAATCTTGGTATCCGATCTGCGTGTCCTGATGTTGCCGATTCGCAGTTTGACGGCCAGCTACTACTGGATCACTTGTCCTCATGTGATAGAGCGATTGGTTCGCGATGAACAACGAACCGGTGCAGCCGCAACAGATCCAAATTACGGCGGATTGACCAAATTCCATTTCCTAGGCAATTTCGAACAACCGCCAAAGATATTCTTGGAAGAACGGCAATTTGAGCGCGCTGGCCCATTACCGACTGGCTTGATCGAGCTGCTGGGCAAGTACATTCCTCACCCATCCACTCGTGCGAGACTGAACGCCCAATGCGTCGTCTTAGCCGATGACGACTTTGCTTGGTTTGCGAGGTACGGTCTAGCCGTCACTGCACGGAATGTTCTAAATCGAGACACCAAGACCAGCAAGAACTTGTGGTACGAAGAAACCATTCCACCCGACGCACTGTTCTATTGTTTGCTCGCTGGCCGAACTGCGGGAGTCCTCTCAAAGTTGACCGCCGAACTGCTAGAACATCCCTACCTTCAAGTCGGTGGCAATGAAACGGTTGGTCAGGGGTGGTTCGCAGTTACTGAAGCACGTCGACCGGAGGGAAAATGATCATGGCGGAAAATGACGATCAAGCCCGTGCGGCACACGCGCTGCAGACTATTCGCGATCTCGACAAATTGGGACGCGACAAATATGGAAAGTACGTGTCCTATGTTTCAGCACTCCCTGCCCAGATCATCATCAACGGACTGGGCCAAGCACTTGCGACATTGATGGCGGCCGGAGGACGCGGCAAAAAACAACATGATCCGCATTACATGCTGTATCTTAGCATTGCGAATTGGTTGATGGTTCGGTTTCCAGAATGGGAGATCAAGGACGGAAATATTGTCATCGATCGTCTCGTGCAGGGAAATCAAGATACTTACTTGCGCGCTCAGGCTGAGTCACTGGCCTATTTGAATTGGCTAAAAAAATTCGCTCGAGGAATTTTGGAAGAAGTTTCCGAACAGGAAGGTGACCAGTGACTTGGACCGTTCCTCTGTATGCTGAAGTTCAGGGAGCCGACCTGAACCACCCCAGTGCAAATGCTGGGCTGCGATTCAATAAATTTGCCGATGCATGGGCTCGCGACCCAGACAAGTTCTTCGTTTTCAATGATCCTGCCAAGAATCGAAATTGGTTTAAGAATTTTGACCAACGGCAGGTTGGGCGCCCTGAGCAATTACAAGAGTCTGCCGAACGAATATGGCAATTCGTCACGCGATCAGGCGGTGTCGTCGTTGGGCTGAAGAATTCCAACAGTCGCTTCGTTACGGGAACTGGATTGGAGCATCCGACAGACAATGGATTCGCCTGGCATTCCATATTGGGTGTGCCGTATTTGCCTGGCAGTGGACTCAAAGGAGCCGTGCGCGCGTACGTCGTTGAACAACTCGACGACGATCAGCGCGCGTTGTTTGACAAGCACTCGGGGAATGCCGACTTTGGGATGCCGTCCTCAATGGGCGCGTTTGCGTTCACGGATTTGATTCCGGTGCAGCCGGTCAGATTGGCGGTTGAAGTAATGACGCCGCACTATGGCCCATATTACCAGATGACCACAGAGACTCCACTTGCTCCCGGCGATTGGCTGGGGCCGGTTCCGATCACTTACTTGGCGGTCGAGAAGGACCAAGCGTGGATTTGTGGAATCATTCCGATCCAATCGCGAGTCCACCATCGCACACTATCGCTTGACGAGATGCGCATTACTCTGGTCGATGCTCTCGCAACGCTGGGCGCAGGAGCAAGAACCTCATCGGGATTGGGCTACTTTGAGTCTGAGGAAAAGCACATAGTCAACATCAAGAATAGGGTCGACGATCGACTAGCGAAATTCAACGAGGAGCGACAGAAACGCGAGCAATTGCTTCGCGAAGATGATCCACAAGTGCGGACACTGATGGAATTGAAGGAAAAGTGGGGCAAAGACGACCACGACAAACCGTACAAGGACATACTCGCTTTCCTGGACAGCCTTGGGGAAGCAGCGATTTCCCAAGCGGCTGTCACTTGGCTGAGAACGCACTATCTCGAAGCGGATAAACAATCGAAAGGGATTTGGGACCAGCCGGATAAGATGACCGGTAAGAAACTCGACAAGCCCGCGTTCAACAAAAAGAAAATTGAGATCACTAAGCGACTGCAGGCGTTGCTCAAATCATAGGTCGGTCAAGCCGCAGGATTGTAGAGCATCTTGTCCCAAGTGCTCATGGGTCATCAGTTCGAAAGGTCGGCGATCCGCTGGCGAAAGAGCGATGCCTCTTGAGGATCGATCGATTTTTCGAGTTGAGGCAGCAAATACTCGAGTACTGCGGCTGCGATTGGGCGAGTGTATTGAGTGGACTGTGAATTGCCTCGGTCCAGTTTTGCGGCAATACCGTAGATTACTTTAGACTGGTCGTCGCAAGTGACCGAGCGAGTGGCCGAGCGTTCGGCATTCAATTGCGAATCGAGTTCAGCGATAATCGGGACACCAGCGCTGCGGCAGCAGAGTCGCCATTGATCCAGGGCGAGTGTTCCTGCGTCGTCTAAATCCGCGCGCTTAAGCACAATACCGTTCAACGAACGTGGGATAAGCTTCC
>SYJV01000069.1 GCA_005798335.1 Planctomycetaceae bacterium
CCAAAGACTGAAAAGCAACGCCCGATGAAAACTGTAGCCTTCGATTGGAAACCATGGATTCTTTCCCTTGCTATTGCTTGATCGGTTACTCCCTGCGTTGCCAGTCGATGACTTTGGCCACCGACAAAGCGACTCTTCGGACACTCCTGAATGAAGATCGGAATTTTTACCTTTCCGACTGGAAAATGTTGCGCGATTTTTTCGATAATTCGGATTAGGTAACCTCGCCTTCATTTCAGCCGAGTTCGAGCAACCAGATATCGCTTAAGCGAGTTTTTGCATGCATTCCTATGTCGTTCAAGACGTCCTGTTCACGATCGAAGATTCGGAGGGATTGCTTTCGAGTACAGATAGTCGGATACTCGGCGCTTTTCCATCGCTTGATTGGTCCTGCGGGTTCGTGACGAAGATGGAAATGCGCATTGCACCAAAATCGACCGCCAACTCGGACAGTGACTGCCCACCACGTGTATGGTCCGGTAAGGTTGATGGATACAGAATCACCAATTATCGCGAGCGATCGCGACGTCGCGTTGAGGTCGGAGATGATGGTTTAGTTGATTTCGATACCGAAGAAGGATGGGCCTTTTTTCAATTTCCCGAGTCGCCGAACCCGTATGTCCGGTCCTATCTACTGATGCAAGTCATCGCCGACAGTTTATGTACTGGTGGGCGTTGCTTTGTCCATGCAGCTTGTCTTGCTTCGCCTGGGCACGACAGACTATCTGGCGGAACTCTGATTGTGGCCCCGAGCCATACCGGAAAGACAACAACGGCTTTAGCCTTGGCCAAGTCCGGCTGGCGATTGCTGACCGACGATATGAGCTATGTCCGTCCAGCTCGACTAGGCATTGGCGTTTGGGGATTCCCGCGAGCGTGCCATATTCGTCCTGGAACACTCAAGTTGGCATCATGGCTGAATGAGCTTAGTTTAGGGACACCCGATTATGAGAAAGTTCGATCGCTACCAATAGACTCGCTTGGTCCGAACGGTTGGGTCAATGCACCATGGCTACCTCCCGAGCTGATTGTCATTTTAGAGCCACATAACACTCGCGGCTCCATCATCGAACCTATCGATTGTGCACAATCGCTGTGTTTGCTTTCCTCGGAATCCGTGAACGCATTATCCGGTGTTTGTGATCAAGACGCTCCAAAGGAGTTTCAGACGTTGGCTGAATTGGTTCAAAGTGCCCCAAGTTGCCGTCTGAGCGTCGGACCCGATCTCGATTGTGTTGGCGATCAACTCAACGTCTTTATCAACGAGCACCTGCCGGCTTTTCGGCGGAAGCGCAGCGTTGGTCGAGCCGCTTAATCTTGTTTTGGAGTGTACTCTTATGCGTAGTGATTCCCTTGACCGCTGGTTGATCGAAAGTTGCGATCCGCACCCTCGCCCGAAACAGCCGGGTGCAGAGTTGGCGACGTCTATGTTGCCATCTTTATTCGCTAACGCGCTCAAGCATGCCACGCTGGGTGCCTGTCTCAACTCGATTACCAAGTGGGACGAAGTCGACTTCGTCGTTCAGGACGACGATCCATTGTCTCGCTCCAAGATTATCGCAGACTATCGGCTGGAACACTTCAAGAATATCGGATTCACGTTGGGGCTGCGCGAAGTTGAGCGTCGGGCGTTACAAATTCTTGCCGCAAAACGTATCCCCTGTACGGTTCTCAAGGGCTCTGACTTTGCCGATCGGATTTACCCCGCTCCGAGTTTACGGCCGTTTCGCGACGTGGATTTAATGGTTCATCGAGAAGCCTTCGTCGAGGCGGACCGTGCGTTGCAAGAGATCGGGTTGCAGCCTCACATGCCAAGGCGAAAATACGACGCCATGGACTATGGTCAGATATCGTATTTTTCGGAAGGCGAGGAGCAGTGGTCGGTCGAATTGCATTGGAACATCATCAACAGCCCGAGTCAACGTCAGCAATGCTCGTTGGTTTGGAACGATTTGCAATTTCTAAATCAGCTCGGCGAGTTTGGAAATCATCTCATGACTGCCAACAGCCTTCTCCTTGTCGCAGCGGTTCACGCGTGCATCGGGCATCGCTTCGATAGCTTACAGCAACTTTGTGATATTCGGCAAATTTGTCGAGGTCGTGCCGGGACGATCGATGCAGCAAACTTGAATGAGGATTGCCGTCGCCTTCGCTGTTCGACGTCCGTGCGCTGGGCCTTGGAAATGCTAGTGGATATTTTCGACTGCCCGCACAGTAATCGATTGCTAAACCAGACTCATTTGAACACACACGCATCCGCACGGTTCGGTTTGCTCAATCGACGTACCGTGTTGCATCCTCAAACGACATCGTCCCGACTATGCCGTTCCGTGGCGCGTTGGCGATTGGCGTCAGCGGCTTAATAAGCGTAAAGGCAGACTTCCATGCGAGCTCTAATACTGGGTGCCCCGGTTTTGCAAACCGCCCGCGTCGTATGGTCATGGCTTATGGCTGGCAATGAAATCCAGGAAATTTGGATATCTCACCGATCAAGCCCCGTTTCCTGGCGACGAGACGGATGGTTGCAGCGTGTCGCTCCAACTTGGTCCCTCCGAGCGGCCTCGGAACAATATGGGATTCCGATTCGACGCGTTCCTCCACTTCGTCGAAACCCCGATGTAGCAGATCAAGGTTGTAAGCCTTCGGTCGATGTCGTCCTGAGCGCGACCTTCCCGTATGTTGTTCCCGATTCGATGCTGAACTACTATCGCAGCAGAGCTTGCAATCTCCATCCCGCCCTGTTGCCTCGATTCGCTGGCCCATGTCCGCTGGTTTCGATGATTGTGGAAGAAGCCATGAGTGCCAGCGGAATGACCTTGCATCAGATGTCGTCAGAACTGGATGCTGGCGATGTCATCGCTCAGGAATCCGTCGCTTGGCCGAGAGACGAATGGTTTCGAACATGGGATGCGGACTTGGCTGATGCCGGGGCTCGTCTGGCATCGAAAACCCTTCCTGAATATCTCGCTGGCAAAACCCCAGCAACGTCACATACCAATAACGTCGAATACCATCGTCAAGTCGATGCCAGACACTTACATATTACCCCTTCACTTACGGCTGACAAGGCGCGATGGCTCGGACGTTCGCTGGGGCAAATCATGCCACTGTCGATGGTCGTCAATGCAAAGCAGTACCAAGTCGGCGACGTTACAGCAACAGTGGGTAAACCGACGGGTCACCCCCCGCGCATCAGAACTTTGTCGATCGAATGTGACGTCGCTGATGCACGTTTGAAGTTCAATCGCTGGAATACGATTCGTCGTAAATGGGAACGCGCACGTGAGCTCGTTTCGCTAGCTCAACGACCCTTGGCCGCATAGCAATCGCATCGCGAATCGTTCTAATTCAAAAGCTTCGGTTGAGCTCTAGCTTTACCGAACACGGTGGGCGATGACACAACTGAGCCGCAGGCGATAACCGATGGTGCGTATTCGTATCCTTTCAGCGCTAGCATTTGGAGGCATTCAGTCGCAGAGCGACGGCATTATTCCCCGTTTGAATGTCGTCGTTCCGCGACTTCCGCTTCTCCCAATTGCGTCTGCTCACAATGAAAGCGTTTTACTGCAATCCAAATGTCGGCGGTTAGAGGATACGCTTCCTCTGTAATATGCTTCTCCAGAGCCGAGTACTTCCAGTCCGAATGGTCTCGGCTCTGGAGAGCCAAGCTACG
>SYJV01000070.1 GCA_005798335.1 Planctomycetaceae bacterium
CCGATGCAAGGGTGGAAGTCAGAAGCGAGTGGTCAGCGATGGCCACTCACTTCCTTACACTGCTTCTGATTTTCACTCCAATGCGCTAAACCTCGCCGCAATGCACCCTACGCTTTCGGCACTAACCAATCCCCTTTTTTTCGTTAGCCCAGTGGCTAGAAATTCCACTTGCCGTTGAACCAAGACACGTTGAAGATCGTGGATCAGTTGAAAGAAGGGCATGGATATGGCGGACTTTGTCCGGTAGTCGTGATCTGCATCTTGGATGCTGTGATGCTGCCGCAGAATTTACCGTATCACAATGAATTTCGATTGCGAACAACGGTCGGACACGAGCTAACGAATCTTTATCAAATAAACGTATTGGAGTTGCCTAAGTTTGCTCCTGGACGCGATAATGAACTAATCGAAGATTCACTCGAGCAATGGATGTACATTTTTCGTCGTGCTCACGGATCGACGCCGCGAGAATTGTTGAAACGGCTAACCGATCCGATTTTTGAAGAAGTACTGGAGATCCTACAAATGATTCATCGAAATCCAGACGAACGCGTTCGATACCAAAGTCGACTCAAAGCCGAACACGATCGCATCACAGAAATCCAAGCCGCTGAAGAACGCGGTGTAATGTTGGGAACGATACGCACACTTCAATCGCTCTTGCTTTTTCCGCAGATGACCAAAGATGAGTACGCAAACCTAGACCAGGCCACGATAGAAGTCTTGATTGCACAGTTGCAAGCGCTGCTGCGTAGTCGGTCGTGAATGTTCGATTGTAAATGCGTTGCACTCCTAAACCAGGTTTTTTGCAATACGTTTGTCGTTAAGCAAGAGTAGACAATGGCGGATTTGACTAAGAGTGCGTTTGTACGCCGAGCTCTAGTTTTTTCGGTGTGTGCGATGTCTGTCATATCGCTTTTTTGCTAGAAAGGAACGGCACTGGCTTTGCGATAGGGACTACCCTCACGTCCTTCGGTCTCATTCAATTCTACTATGGCAGTTTTGTTGAGCTTCCCGACCGACCGCGGTTCCGCTGGTGTTTTTGGGGTCTGCTCATGACAGTTCATATGACCTTCACTGTCGCGATAACTATAGACGACTACTTATCTGGGCCATTCGCGATCGCTCTGCAAGTCGCGATCTCGCTCATGGCAAAGGCGATTTGGAATCGTCGGACCCTACTTTTGCTACGCGGCAATAGATGAAATCGTTCACCGAACCGCGTACCGAAAACGGTTTTTCCTTGTCGAAGTATTTTGACAGCAACTCGTAACGTCACAAACAAAGTGCTATAGGTATGGAGCACGACTCGTAAGAAGCACTGCAGCGATTGGAGTGTGGCGTCACTGACAGCGCGAGCCAGTGGGGAACACGGTTTGAGTTATTAGGCTGGTTGGGGATTGGCTGCAATTGTGTCAGTCGCCGTTGTCCAAGTCTTCGGTGGCCGAGTACAATTGGCTGGGTGAATTCGTTCGCAGGGTGCCTATTTGGTCGGCGGCATGATTGTGCGATACTGGAGGCGAATCGATTCTCCCCAAGCGAAAGCGAGGGAATCACTGGCGGGATGGCAATTTGCTCGAGCACTTAGAATGAATCGCGAAACGTTTATACTGATTCCAGGCCGCACCACTGACCAAGGTTGCGGTGTGAGTGAAGGTAAATTTCGCGACAAATATCAGAAAGAAGTCCGAGCGCTGCGGGTCGCGCCTGGCGATATGGCGCGGCTTGGATTAGCGGAAGGCGACCTCGTTCGATTGACTGGCGAAGAGGGACAATCGGTCGAAGTCGGCATAACTGCGGCTAAGAAAGATGAACTTCCCGAAGGGCTACTGTTTATTGCTTACGGAGAAATCTCCAGCCGCCTGATGACTGGAGATACCCACGGGTCTGGCATTCCTACCAGTAAGGGCATGGAGGTTACGATGGAATTAGTCCAGAAAGCGAGCGTGGCAACATGACTAGCGCAACCACTCAAGCACACGCGCCGACGCCCTCCGAACCAGGCCAGTTGAAAGTGATCCAGGATGCGACCTGCACTTTTTGCGGTTGCGTGTGCGACGATATAGATCTGACAGTCAAAGACGATCACATCATTGAGGCCAAGCGCGCTTGCGTACTAGGCAAGGCTTGGTTCCTCAATCACAGCATCGAGGACCGACCGAGCTGCTTGGTGGAGGGACAGCCCGCAATGCTGGATGAAGGCTACGATCGCGCGGCTCAGATTCTTACTCAAGGCAAATATCCAATAATCTATGGGCTCAGCGATTCTCCATGCGAAGCGCAGCGAGTCGCGGTCAGCATCGCGGATTGGATCAAGGGTACGATCGATACGACCACCAGCGTTTGCCACGGTCCATCAGGCATGGCTTTTCAAGGTGTCGGTGAAGTTACTTGTTCGCTCGGTGAAGTGGCCAATCGATGTGACCTGATTATGTTTTGGGGTTCGAATCCTGCGGAGAGTCATCCACGCCATTTCACCCGTTACAGTTTGATGCCCAAAGGAATGTTCTTGCCCAATGGCCGCAAAGATCGCACTTGCGTTATCGTCGATGTGCGCAAAACTAAAAGTGCGAAGGCCGCTGACATATTTATTCAAATCAAGCCGAAGAAGGATTTTGAGGCGTTGTGGACATTGCGTGCCTTGGCGAAGGGAGTCGATTTGGACCCCGATCAAGTTCAACGCGAAACAGGGGTCGAATATTCGGTGTGGGTTGATTTGATGGAGCGCATGAAAGGCTGCAAGTACGGCGTCATTTTCTTCGGCATGGGACTGACTATGACGCGCGGCAAGCATGCGAACAGCGAAGCGATTCTCGCTTTGACTCGCGATATGAATGCGTTCACCAGATTCGCAGCCAAGCCCAATCGTGGACATGGCAACGTGACTGGGGCAGATAATGTGGTTTCGTGGCGCACAGGATATCCGTTTGGGGTAAATCACTCGCGCGGATACCCTCGATTTAATCCAGGCGAGTACACTACTTCCGATACGCTGGCCAACCGCGAAGCCGATTGCGCGATGACCATCGCTTGCGATCCACTAGCGAACTTTTCTCAACCAGCCCGCGAGCACTTGGCCGCGATTCCATTCATCGCGCTGGATACCAAAGAAACGCCCACCACGCGCGCCGCGACAGTGGCATTTACCGTGGCAACGTACGGAATAAACACGGGAGGAACTGTATATCGCATGGATGACGTGCCCATACCCCTGCGCCCTGCATTCCCGTCGCCGCATCCTAGCGACTACGACGTGCTAACCGCGATTGAGCAACGAGTAAAACGGATATTGGGCGTGCAAGGATGAGTTTGCCGGACTATACCAAAATCTCACAGGGTATCGTGTACGATCCGGCCAATGGTATTGACGGCGAGGTTCGCGATATCTGGATTCTCGACCAGCACATCGTTGACGCTCCGACCGATCGCGCGATCCGTCCGGCGCGGGTAATCGACGCACAGGGGTTGGTCGTGATGCCCGGCGGAATCGATATGCACTGCCATATCGCCGGTCCGAAAGTCAACACCGCTCGCAAAATGCGTCCGGAGGAAAAACGCCGCGACAAGCAAATGCCGCGCACCAATATTGCTCACAGCGGCACCCTTGGCAGCGTTCCCAGTACGTTTGCTACAGGCTACAAATATTCAGCGCTGGGTTACACGACAGCTTTCGACGCTGCGGTTCCACCCATCGGTGCGCGGCATGCTCACGAAGAGTTTGACGATACTCCCTGTATCGACAAAGGTTTCTACGTGCTGATGGGGAACAACCATTATGTGATGCAGTCGTTGATGCAGCAGGAACCAGGTAAGTTAAAAGCCTTTATCGCCTGGCTGCTAAATGCGACCAAGGGTTTTGCGCCAAAATTGGTGAATCCTGGCGGAGTCGAAGTGTGGAAATCCAAACAAGCTGGAAACGTCAGCGGATTGGATACCAAAGTAGATCACTTCGAGGTGACTCCCCGACAGATTGTCGGTGGAGTAGCTCGGGCCGCAGCCGAACTTGGTTTGCCACACCCGGTGCATATTCACTGCAACAATCTCGGTATGCCTGGAAATTGGGAGACGACGCTGGAAACGATGCGCGCGTTGGAAGGGCATCGCGGACATATCACACATATCCAGTTTCACAGCTATGGTGGCGGCGAAGGGGATGAGAATACGTTTAACAGCAAGGCCATTCCACTGGCTGATTACGTCAACTCTCATCCCAATATCACGGTCGACGTGGGGCAAGTGCTGTTCGGTGAAACGACGAGTATGACCGGCGACGGACCGCTAGGGTACTTTCTTTCAAAAATATACGGAGGCAAATGGTTTAGCGCTGATACGGAAATGGAATCAGGATGCGGCATTACACCCATTAAATACCGCAACAAGTCGCTGGTGCATGCGCTGCAATGGGCAATTGGATTGGAATGGTTTCTGCTCGTACAAGATCCGTGGCGCGTGGTGATGAGCACCGATCATCCCAACGGAGGATCGTTTCTGGCCTATCCCCAAATCATTCGATTGCTGATGGACTCTACCTATCGCCGGGATATTCTGAAGACTTGCCCGCCCGAGGTTCGCCAGCGTTCGAGTCTGGCGGATATCGATCGCGAATATACGCTTAACGAAATCGCGATTATAACGCGCGCCGGACCAGCCAAGATCTTGGGGCTTGCCAACAAAGGTCACCTAGGACCTGGTGCCGACGCTGACATCACCATCTATACGCCCAATGAGAACGCGGAAGTCATGTTCGAAATGCCGCGCGTGGTTATCAAGTCTGGACGCGTCTTGGTAGAACAAGGTGAAATCCGCGAGTCGTTGATCGGCAAGACGCTGCATGTTCAGCCGTTATATGACATCGAGATGGAAGCGGATATTCAAAAGTGGTTCGAAAAGTACTACAGCATTCGTTGGCGCAATTATCCGGTTGACCTGAGCTACTTGCATCAGTCGTGCGTGATTCCGACGCGGCACGGGGATTTACAGGGATGACTGTTTCGCATGATTCTTCGATTCTGCGGCTCAATGGTGTTGAAATTATCGATACCTTCGCGGAAGCGTTTCCCATTAAAGCCACTCGCCTGATAATTACCGGCGATAGCCAGCGCTGGGCGAACATCGCGGCGACAGTCATGTGTGGAAACGCCACCAGCGTCATTGCCTGCGATGTTGAGGCGGCGATCGAATGCGACCTATCGTCCGCAGAAACTCCCGACGGTCGAGCCGGTGTGGCTGTGTTGGTTTTTGGTTTCAGCACCGAGGGTTTGGCAAAGTCCCTGCAAGCGCGCGTGGGTCAGTGCGTGTTAACGTGTCCGACAACCGCTTGTTATAATGGTATTCCGGATTGCCCGAAGGAGAAACGAATACGTATCGGAGGGGGCATTCGGTTTTTCGGTGATGGATTTCAGGCCAGCAAGAAACTGAATGATCGTCGGTACTGGCGCATTCCTACGATGGATGGCGAGTTCGTCTGCGAGGATCAGTTCGGGACGTTAACTGGAATTGCTGGCGGGAATCTTTTGATCTGTGGTAAAACCGCATCCAGCGCGCTGGCTGGTGCTGAGTTGGCTGTCCAAGCGATCCGAACCGGACGCGATATCGCGCTGCCCTTTCCCGGTGGAATTGTCCGATCAGGCAGCAAGGTTGGATCGAAGTACGCGAAACTGAAGGCCAGCACCAATGACGCTTATTGTCCAACCCTGCGCGGTTTGACGACCAGTAAACTACCTCCGGAATGCCACGGCGTATACGAAATCGTGATCGACGGGCTGTCGTTTGCAGCGGTCCAAAGCGCGATGCAACGTGCACTCCATGCCGCAGCGCACGCTGAAGGCATCGTTCGCATTACGGCTGGAAACTATGGCGGCAAACTTGGCAAACACCATTTCTTCCTACGAGATCTGATACAGTAGCCGGCTACATAGTCCAAGGTAGAGCTCATGCCGTGATTTCGACATTCGACGAGCTAACACGGCTCGCCATGCGACGCCGATCTCAATTTTCTTTGCTTGATTCATCCCCATGTCCAGCCAGGAACAGTTCCTACAAGTCATCGATCGCGACGAGGCGGAACGTCGTTTTCATGCCGCGCTTTCGTTGGCACCATTGGGAATCGAGAGCATCCCAATTCGACAGTCGCTTGGACGCGTGCTGGCCAAAGATGTTTTGGCGCGTGTCGATGTCCCGGCTTTTGATCGCTCGAATTTCGATGGCTACGCAGTGCACGCTGTAGAGACTTTCGGCGCTAGCGAACGAGAGCCACGGACACTGGAGATCCTGCCCTATTCCCTCGACGCAGGAATTGAACCAACGTTGATGCTGCAACCGGGGCAGGCGGCGCCGATATCCACCGGCGGGATGCTGCCACGCGGAGCCGATGCGGTGATGATGGTTGAGCACAGCGAGCAGCTCGAAGACAAGCTGATTATTCACCGAGCAGTGACGCCGGGATACGGTATCACTTTTGCCGGAACGGACATCTGCGATGGCGAGACCGTGCTGAGGATGGGAACTGTTTTGACCAGTCGTGAGACTGGAGTGCTGGCAGCGATCGGTGAGCGATTTGTTTCCGTTTGGCGGCAGCCGCATGTGACTGTCATTTCCACGGGCAATGAAATTATCGCTCCGGGCGATCCCCCGAGAGCTGCTTCGGTGTACGACTCCAATTCGCAAGTGATTGCCGATGCGGTACGAGAACAGGGTGGCCAGCCGCAATTTGGAGGAATCGTCCGCGACAGTGTCGACGAGCTTAGGCGGGCGCTGCAAGATGCGCTACGAACATCGGATGTGGTATTGCTATCGGGTGGAACCAGCAAGGGCCAAGGCGATTTGTGCTATCGCGTAGTAGCGGAATTGCATGACCCAGGAATTGTCGTACATGGTGTCGCGTTGAAGCCTGGCAAGCCAATTTGTTTAGCTGTCACAAATGGCAAACCTATCGTGGTTCTACCTGGTTTTCCGACTTCGGCAATATTTACTTTTCACGAGTTCGTGGCACCGGTTTTGCAATTGCTGGCTGGGCGAGGCCGCGAGCAATCGCAGACGGTACTTGCCAAGCTCGCGACTAGAGTTAATTCTGACATTGGGCGCACCGAGTATGTGCTGGTCGGGCTGGTGAAAACAGATGTTGAGTTGCTAGCGTTCCCGATGGGAACGGGCTCGGGTTCGGTCACCTCGTTCAGTCGTGCCGACGGATTTGTTACGATTCCACGGTACACCGAAATCGTCGGTGCAGGCGAGCAAGTGCAAGTACGCTTGATCGGTCACGAACTAAAGCTGGCGGATCTGGTTGTTATCGGCAGCAACTGCCTCGGTTTGGACTTCCTACTCTCGCGCATGCAACAGATGGGATTCACCATTAAGTTGCTTTCTGTCGGCAGTACTGCGGGGCTATCGGCTGCGAAGCGCGGTGAATGCGACTTAGCAGGTATTCATTTGCTCGATACAACATCAGGCGCCTATAACACACCGTTTCTGAATGAATCGGTAACCCTGATTACGGGATATGGCCGGATGCAAGGTATCCTCCATAGGCGCGATGATCGGCGATTCGAGTCACAGGACCCTCAACAGATTGCGGACTTAGTGGTCAATGAACCTTCGATCGTGATGGTCAATCGCAATCAAGGTAGCGGCACGCGCATTGTCATCGATTCGCTGTTAGCCGGCGCTCAGCCAACCGGTTATGCCATTCAACCAAGCAACCATCGAGCCGTCGCGGCCGCGATTGTGCAACATCGAGCCGATTGGGGAATCGCCATCGAAGCAGCCGCTCGCTCAAGCCAACTAGCATTTATTCCACTGCAAGAAGAGCGATTCGACTTCGTAATTCCTGCTGAGCGTCGTCAACGCCCGGCAGTAACGGCGTTTGTCAAATTGCTGGTCGACGATTCAACGCGCCAAGCGCTGCGAGCCTTGGGACTGCGTACTTGAATCATCTGCAAATAATCACGCGGCGGATTTGAAAAAGACTTCGCCTCGCCCCAACGAAACCAGATCGCCATGAAACAGCTCAAATTCGCACTTCAACAGCGACTGGTCGACGGGGAATCCTTGGTCGATCAATATTCGCAGCAGCACCGACAGAACTTGAGGGCGATACCTTGCCGCGTAACGAAAGCTTGGTAACAGCGGAACCCGGATGGGCCCTAATAGAGCCAAAGTACCGCGACGCATGCCAGCTCCTGGGCGGATGCCGCATTGCCCCATGACCACTACCGTTCCAGCGATCATATTGAATCCGACGAGGTCGCCGGCCGCACCACCGATGGCGATCAAGCCACGCCGCATCGTCAAACCAATTTCGTTGCCAGCGTTTCCTTCGACCAGGATCGTACCTCCCAACATTCCCTTGGCCGAACCGCGATAAGCGGCGCCGACCAGATGTCCGGCATTCCCTTTGATCCGAATGATTCCTTTGCGCATTTCCGCGCCGGCCCAACCACCAGCATCCCCGAGCACGGTAATCTCGCCGCCAGCCATCTGACTACCGAGATGGCGTCCCGCCGGTCCATGCACGATGATGTTGCCACTCCGCATATGGGCGCCAATCCAATGAACTCCCGCCAGATTACCTTCAAATACGAAGTGTTTGTCACTAGCATCGCCTGTGATTGAAAACAAATCTGCTAAAGTACATTGGCGATTGCCGTGGAAGACTTCGAATCGTTCGATGTCCGCAATGGACTTGTCGAATGCCCAGTCCGGAGTAAAGTCTTCAATTTCGACCGGAACGGTAGTGAGTTCTTTGTATACCAGTTTTAATGTCATGGTCAGCCTTGCTAACGCCTCCAGCCTCGCTAACGCGTCGGGTTGCGAAAATCCCAATCAGGACGACTGCTACCTAGGAAACTGCTTGGTGCTGGTGATTAGAGACTAACTTCTTTGTACGTGGCAGACAATTCCAAGCAGGCGATCTCATGAAAAAAGGTGCAATTGTCTTGTGTGGCGGCAAGTCCAGTCGAATGGGCCGCGACAAAGCCACCTTGCCATTCGGACCGGAACTGATGCTGCAAAGAGTCGTGCGGATTGTCAGTGCAGCAGTCGATGCATCCTCGGTGATTATCGTGGCGTCGCCATCTCAGAACCTGCCTAATTTGTGCGGACAAGTCGCGATCGTTCGCGACGATCGGCCCTACCGCGGTCCACTGGCAGGACTGGCGGCAGGCTTGTTGGCTCTGCCACACGAGATCGATGCGATTTATGCCACCAGTTGCGATGTGCCGTTGCTGAAGCCAGACTTTGTATTTCGCATGTTCGAGCAGCTTGGCGACAGTGAAATCGCTGTTCCCTATGACGGCGAGCACTTTCATCCATTGGCCGCAGTCTATCGCCCAACGGTTTTACCATCGGCCTTGCAGTTACTCGCCGCCGATGAACTGCGTCCCAGAACGCTATTCGCGCGAGTAAAAACTCAGTTGGTACCAGTTCAGTCTTTGCGTGAAGTTGATCCAGAACTTCACAGCCTGATGAACTTGAATCATCTTCACGACTATCAGCACGCCTTAGCCGTAGCAGGTTTTTGGAACTCACCTCAACTCGATGAAATTCCCTAACCTGCATTTCAAGCTCTGTGAGTGATGACCTGGCCTACCAGACATCTCGCAAGTTGATCGATAATCCCGGGATGATTTCACAAGTGATCTCTACCGTTTCGATCTTTGAGAGGTACTGGTCAGTGCGCAACACTAATTGTTCCACGGATTGTTCTGACGGATCGACAATCCAGTATTCTTGAACGCTGCGTTTTCGATAGAGCTCACGTTTAGTTGAGCGATCGTAATCTTCGGACGAAGGCGAGAGAATCTCCACGATTAAGTCGGGAGCTCCTTTCACGTTAGTCGGTGTAAAAATTCGCGTACGAGCTTTCAAAACCACCAGCAGGTCTGGCTGCACGATGTCGTGATCAGACAACTGTACGTCGCATGGGGCGTTGAACATCGTCCCAAGGTCAGCCAGCTCGACTTTGGTATACAAGAGGTATTGCAGTCGTTTAGAGACCGCTTGGTGATATAGATTAGGTGCCGCGATCACAAAGTGGACTCCGTCGATAATCTCGTGACGCTTGCCGTCGTTGGGAATTAATGCGTACTCGCGGTAACCCAACTTGTTAGCAGTTTCAGCAATGGTTGTCATTGACTTGCACCCAAAGAGTTTCGGACATGGTTGAGAACGGCCCTACCGGACGGTGCTTGGTGCGAGCGGTAACCCGATGCGTAAGCGAGGAAACAACGCGAATGACCTCGCTCACGCTTCGGGTTACAGTAGACTTTCTTTTGCCACTCGCCTTATCCCAATACCGTTCAACGAACGTGGGATAAGCTTCCAGCCTTGTCAACCTGTAGCGGAGTTTCGCCATTGCTTGCACAAGATATTGACAAGCTGGAAGCGCTGGAAGCTTATCCCACGTTCGTTGAACGGTATTGATCTTAAACGCGCGACCCCGAGTCTCCGTGTTTATTCTTTGACGATCTTTAGAATCCGATCGTTGTAGCTGTCGGTGATGTAGAGCTCGCCAGATTTGGGATGGACCGTCACCCCATGGGGACGCTTGAGTGGGCATTTCAATGGATCGCCACCCAAGCCGTTGTTTCCATTTTGGCCCGTGCCAGCAATTCGCGTTATCTTTCTGTCGACGGGATTGTATCGCCGTACGACGTTGTTCTCGGCGTCGGCGATTATCACGCTGTTATCGCGGTCGATGCACAAATGTTTCGGACCATTCATGGTGGCACTTACACCAAACCCGCCATCTCCATCGTTCCCCTTTTTTCCAGACGAGTTGACCACAGTTCGAATATTGCCCTGCGGATCGACCACGCGCAAGGCATGGCCTCCGCGCTCAAGGATGTAGACGTTCCCCAATCGATCTGCGGCAACGGCGCGCGGATCAACCAGCGGAGCGGTAATTGCTGTGACTCCGTCGTTAGGTATTCCTTTTTCGCCGTTGCCTGCTACGACGCTAGATTGGCCACTCTCTACGTCGATGACCGAAACTCGCCGCAAATCCGCGACATATAACTTCTTTCCGGTGAAGTCAAATGTTATGCAATAGGGTCCTGATCCCTTGGCCTTGTCCAGCGGCACCTCAAAACCAGATTGAGTCGTCACTTGCCCGGAGGACACATTGACTTTGCGCACTCGACCATTCCAAGTATCACCGATGTAGACGTTGCCGTCATGATCGACTGCCAAATTATGCGGTCCGTGAAATTGTGCCTTGAGCGCCGGTCCGCCATCACCAGAAAAACCCGCTGTTAACTGACCAGCGACGTGAGTTAGTACACCAGCGGTATTGACCTTCAATAGGCGATTACCAGAGAACATCTCGATGATCCACAAGTTCCCAAGCTGATCGAAATCTACTCCAAACGGCTCCTTTAGTTTTGCTTGAGTTGCTGGAATGCCGACTGCGTCCTCACTGCCGCCAGCGACCAGTACGATTCGATCCGCTAGGGCGTATTGGCAAGTGACGATCAGTCCAAAGAAGCCAAAGAAACAAACTTTACTTAGATTCATGGGTGTGTTCCTCGAAAAATTAGCAAATGATTCCCAAAGGGGACAATCGCGATTGCGGAAACGGAGCGGCGTACGGTTTTTCAGGGCCTTGCAGGTCAGGACATTAGTTCCTGCGCAGCACGCGCACGCGATGCGCTTGGCTGTCGCCGATGAATATGGAACCATCAGTATCGACAAAAACTCCGTGCAGCCGATTCATTTTGCATTTCAGTGGATCTCCATCGGGACCATCTCCTTCTTCGCCTGTCCCAGCAATCAACTCCAAGTTCCCAGATTTGGCGTTGATCATTCTGACCGTATGACTCTCGGTGTCGGCCAGCCAGACGTTGCCGTCGGCGTCGATGGCAATACCCTTGGGGCCCTTGAGCGTCGCTTGTTTCGCTGGGCCACCGTTGCCGGTAAAGCCACTAACTCCGGTGCCTGCGACGTGCATTATCTTTCCGGCTCGAAGATCGAATTTAAAGACTTGGTTTCCCTCGCGCGTTGCCAACCAGAGGTTTCCCTCGCGATCAAAGTCGAGCGAACGAGGACCTTTGAGAGGCGTACCTTGGATAGGCGAACCGTCGGGCGTGGCTCCTGCGACTCCCGTTCCTGCAAACGTAGAAATCACTCCGCTGTGCATGTCCACTCGACGGATGACATGGTTACCGATGTCACAAATGTACAGATTGCCGTCAGGCCCGAACTGAATACTATGCGGACTCTTAAGGAGCGATTTGGTCGCAGGTCCACCGTCGCCAGCATAGCCTGGTTTTCCCGAACCCGCGACAGTCGAAATCGCGCGCGTCTTCATGTCGACCTTGCGCACCGCATGATTTTGCATGTCGACGATGTACAAGTCTCCATGCCTGTCAAAGCGAATTTCGTGCGGCAAGTTGAAACTAGCTTGCAGAGCGGGGCCGCCATCTCCGCGGAAGCCTTTCTCGCCACTGCCTGCGATTGTGCTGATCTTGCCATCTGCCGCCACGCGCCTGATTCGCTGGCCTGAATATTCACAAAACCAAATTGCTCCGTCGGGTCCCCGAATTACGCCAAATGGATTATCGACTTGAGCGGCAACCGCGGGTCCACCATCGCCGCTGAAGCCTGGTTTTCCCGTCCCCGCAAACGTCTCGATGCGCCATTGTCCGAGCGCGCCTTGAGCGATGCTCGCAATGAACAGAATCGTCGTTAAGTAAATTAAGTGTTTCATAGTCAACTCGCAAAATCTAACAACTCGATGTGAAGCCCATATGTGAATTGATGCCACGCGAGTTTTCAAGGCGCCGGCGAAACAATTCTTGGTGCAGTGGCTTGCCGTTACTTCCTAATGCGAGCTCTGCCCGGTATCGTACATTACTTTGAGATCGCGTCGCCTATAACAAACTCGGGCGCGAAACAGCCTGGTAAATATCTGTTATTACCTTGTTGCGAGATAATTGCATGGCCAATCGCAAACCTCTATTTGTTTTGTTGGCCGCTCTTTCGGTTGAATTTGTATGTGTAGCAATCGGGCACCGCTGTGTTTTTTCAGCTCAGCCCAACGTGGTCGTAATCATGGCAGATGACTGCACTTACAACGACCTGGCCATGTATGGAGGCAAAAATGCTCGAACGCCCAATCTCGATCGACTGGCGCAGCAGGGCCTGGTTTTTGAACGCGCGTTCCTCAGCGAGGCCATGTGCCAACCGTGCCGAGCAGAATTGTACTCGGGCCAATTTCCAGTTCGGCCGCTCGCCTAACGCAACGAACAAATTTTCCACAGTGGCCATACGATTGACTACTTCTTCCTAGCCAGGAAATTTTACCGGCGATAGTTGACGCTGCTACTGGCAAGTGCTAGCCTCACCTTTTCTGGTGTGGGGGTACGCTCAGAATCTCCTTCATTCAAGTGAGCCGCAACATGTTGCTAATCAATTGGCTGGGTGTCTTCGCTAGCAAGCTTCAGTGGAACCTCTCGCGCGCGGCTCGGCAGGCTCGACGCCAGCGCAAGATGATGCGACGCGCTCGCCGCCGGCAAGATTCACTCTCGACTCAACTCGAAGATCTCGAAGCCCGCGTCATGCTCAGCGGCGTAACTGCGGTCGCCGATTATGTGACCATCAGCCAACTCGATCAATACGTCGTGGTCGATGTACTGAGCAACGATTACTCTGAGTCGGGTGGACTGTATATTGTCAATGCTACTTTTGTCCAAGGCATCGGAGATGTGATCGTTGAACCCGTGACTGAAGATCGACTATGGATCATGGTGGAATCCGCTGATTATGCCCCAATCATCTATTACACCATTGAAGATTCATACGGAACGCAGTCATCGAGTTACGTTTACGTCGGCTTGCAAATTGTCACTCAGCAACCACCAGTGCTCGCGGCGATCCCCGACCAGACAATCGTCAATGGCACGATCAACGGTACAGTGACTCTATCCGCAACTGATCCAGACAACGATCCGCTAACGTACAGCGCCTCGGCTCACAGCATCGAGTATTACTTGGATCAAAAGTATGGTTTCGTACCAGGCAGCGACTTTCACAACTACAGTCAGCAGCACTACGAGCGATGGCTGCTTGCAGCTAACTCCGGATATTCAGGCTGGTACTACATTCTGCCCAATGGTCGGCTGAATAAATCCAGCGATGGCAGCACTGTCCTGCCGAATACGGACTTGCATGTCGAACAATTATCGTCGAACGTCTACGGTAATTTGGCACTGTTGCACAGCGCGACAGTTTCCGCTCCTGCAGTTGTGTCCACCTCCGGTAGTGTGCTCACGATCAATCCCAACGATACGTACATCGGCAAGTTCGCGGTCACAGCCAGCGTCGATGACGGACGCGGCGGTTCGCACAGCCAGTCGTTCCTAGTCAATGTACTTGGCCAGATCATTGACACCACGGCTCCAGTGGTTACTTCCCTATTGCCAGCAAACGGCTCGACGGTCATCGGACCGAACCTGAACATCGACGTGACTTTCTCCGAAGTTGTGACCGGCGTCGACGTTTCGGACTTAGTTCTCACTGGCGCAGCAGCGGTTTCAGCCACCAAGTCCACACCGACGCATCTCGGCAACAATCAGTGGCGTTTTAGCATTTCCAACCTAGTTGCGGGGTCGCTCTCAGTTTCGCTAGCCCAGAACCCCAACAGCATCGAGGACGCAGCCGGCAATGATCTTGCCCGTGTCGATCGCAACTACACCGTAACGATTGCTGACACCACGGCGCCCATCGTTACTTCGATCGCTCCGGTTTCCGGTTCCTCTTTGGTCGGCGCGTCGCAGAATTTCGACGTAACTTTTTCTGAAGTAGTAACAGGCGCTGATGCCAGCGACCTGATACTGAGCGGCTCGGCGGCCGTGTCCGCTGTTAAGTCCACGCCGGTTCACTTGGGTAACAACGTCTGGCGATTCACCGTCTCGAATTTAGTTTCCGGTTCGCTTAACCTAACGCTTGCTCCCAACGCAAACAGCATCGAAGACCTCGCAGGCAACGATCTCGCGGTTCGATATTGGAACTACTCGATCAGTATTCCAATCGTCGACAATCAAATTCCCGTGGTTACTTCGATCGTCCCGGTTTCCGGTTCCTCCTTGGTCAATTCGTCGCAGAATTTCGACGTGACATTCTCTGAAACAGTAACTGGCGTAGATGCCAGCGACCTGGTACTAAGCGGCTCGGCAGCCGTGTCCTCCGTAAAGTCGACGCCGGTTCACTTGGGTAACAACGTCTGGCGATTTACCGTTTCCAATTTAGTTTCCGGTTCGCTCAACGCAGCGCTAGCTCCCAACGCAAACAGCATCGAAGACCTCGCGGGTAACGATCTCGCGGTTCACTATTGGTACTACTCGGTCAGTATTCCAATTGTCGATACCCAAGCTCCTTATATAACTTCAATTTCTCCGAGCAATGGTTCGACGGTGAGCGGACCGTCACTGAATATCGACGTAACTTTCTCAGAGGCAGTGACAGGTGTAGGCACTTCAGATCTCGTGCTAACGGGCAGCGCAGCCGGTTCTGCGGTGAAGTCAACTCCGGTTCACCTGGGTAATAATGTTTGGCGTTTTGCTATATCGAATCTGGGCTCGGGTTCGCTCGCCGTGACACTCGCACCCAATGCGAACAACATTGAGGATACCGCTGGCAACGACTTGCCTAGTCTCACATGGAACTACACGGTAAACACTCAGCAGCCTCCCTCACTGCTTGCGATCGGCGATCAAACGATCAATAACGGCACGATCAACATTACGATGACGCTCTCGGCCACGGATCCAAATAATGATTCACTGACCTACAGCGCGTTGGCTCAGAGTATTGAGTATCACTTGGACCAGCAATACGGATTTTACCAGGGCAACGAATACTACAATCGCAGCCAGCAATACAACGAGAGATGGATCGCCGCAGCCAACGGTACTTACTCGGGCATGTACTATATCCTGCCCAATGGACGGCTGCACAAATCAGGCGATGGCACCAGCGCGCGTCCCAGTTCGGACGTGTTTGTCGAACAATTATCGGTCAACGTGTACAACAATTTGGCGTCGTTACACAGCCCCGCATACAATAATGCGCCCGCCATCGTGTCCACGTCGGGCAGCGTGCTGACCATTAATCCCACCGATTCTTATGCTGGCAGATTTGTGGTGACAGCCAGCGTCACGGACGGGCGCGGTGGCTGGGACAACAAGTCATTTTTCGTCAGCGTGCTCGGTTCCAGCATCGATACTCAGGCGCCCTATGTGATTTCCACTTCGCCGCTATCTGGTGCGTCGCTGTCGGGCTCGTCACACAACATCGACGTGACCTTCTCGGAACCCGTAACCGGAGTCGATATCGGCGACCTGATCGTCAGCGGCCCTGCGGGTACTTACGTTACCAAATCCGCGCCCATCAACTTGGGCAACAATACCTGGCGTTTTGGAATCTCCAACGTGGGTTCAGGAACACTGTATTTAACCCTGGGCGCGTGGGCCAACAGCATCACCGACAGTGTCGGCAATAGCTTGCAGTCAATCAGTTGGACCTATAACGCCAATATGGATTCACAGCCGCCCGAAGTCACGTCCATCTCGCCAGCCACCGGCAGTTCCATAATTGGTTCGTCCCAGAATTTCGATATCGCCTTTTCAGAACCTGTCGCCGGAGTGGACGCCTCCGACTTGGGTTTAAGTGGTCCAGCCGCCGCGTTTGCGGTCAAGTCGACTCCCACGCATTTGGGAAACAATGTATGGCGCTTTGGAGTTTCGAATTTGGCTCCTGGCTGGCTCGCCGTCACCTTGGCCCCGAACGCGAACAGCATCACCGATGGCATCGGCAACAGCTTGGCGCCGCGAACTTGGAATTACACGGTACTTTCCAACCAAGCTCCTGTGCTGGCCGCGATCCCGGAGAAAACAATTGCCAACGGAACCCTCAACGGGACGGTCAACCTGTCCGCCACGGACGCCAACAACGACACTCTTACGTACAGTGCTACCGCGCAGAGTATCGAGTACCATCTCGATCAACAGTACCAGTTCTCCGGCTCAAGCTACTTTAATTTCTATGGACACTCGGAAAAGTATGTCTACGGGAGTACCGAGAGCAAATGGTACTACGTCCTGCCCACCGGCAAACTGCACGTTTTCGCAGGGGCGGTCAATCCGCAGGTCGATACGCTGATTGGACAATTATCGGTAAGCGCCTACACCGACACATCGCTGCTGCACAATGCGACCGCCAACAATGCTCCGGCTGCAGTCGCTGTAACTGGCAACACGCTCACCATCAATCCAACCGACAGCTACATTGGTAGCTTCGTCGTTACCGCCAACGTCACCGACGGCCACGGCGGCTCGGACAGCAAGACGTTCGTCGTCAAAGTAATTGGTGACTATCAAGCACCCACCGTCACATCAATTACGCCGTCCAATGACACAACATTGTCCGGTTCCTCGCAGGATTTCGATGTGACGTTTTCCGAAGAAGTCACAGGAGTCGAAGCGACGGACTTAGTCTTAAAAGGCTCTGCCGCCATTTCCGCCAGTGTTGCCGCCGCAACACATTTAGGCAACAACGTCTGGCGTTTCTCGGTGACCGGCCTCGTTTCCGGCACGTTGATTGTCGCTCTGCAATCCTCCAGTATTTCCGATCTAGCCGGCAACCCATCGCCCGGACGTGAGTGGATATATACTGTAAATGTTCCAAATAACACCAACGATCTTCACGCTCAGAGTCGTGCTTATTACGGAATAACGCTATTAGGTGGCGGCACGAATCTGGTAGCTGGTATTGAATATTCAAACATTACTGTCGCCACTTTCGAAGGGTCTTTAACAGGTCATGATCCCGTTATTGATTGGGGAGATGGAACATCGAGTTCTGGCAATATAAACGGCACCTCTATTGTTGGTAGCCATAAATATGCGAATCCTGGCTCATACAAAGTGATAGGGGTGCATTCCCATTTTGCGTCACGTGAATTCGTGGTTTTTTATTGGTTTTTTTGAAGTTTCGGAATTAGCTTCAGTTTTTGGATTTGTCGATGGCGTCCATTTGGCTTTGGGCATACGGGTGTGGCGTTTGGTGTCACGG
>SYJV01000071.1 GCA_005798335.1 Planctomycetaceae bacterium
GAAGTTCAAGAGCAACCGCAAAGAAGCCAAGCGATCCGTGAATTTTTTTACGTGCTTGCCGTCCGGAAACCGGCAAAACAGTTTTCTTTTTGCTAGCAAAACCAGGATTCGCCCCCCGTGGCTTGATGAATTCGAAATTCTCCATTAGCTTGACGCCCTTGTTGATTCTCCGAAGTTGACAAGTAGAAAATGAATGAATTCCGGAGTGGTGAACTCAGCAGGATTCCATGGCTAAGAAAACATTGCAGTATATTGAGCCAATTGGAGCGCGCGTGCTGGTTCTGAAAGACGAACCAAAGCGCGAAACAAAAGGGGGGATCGCATTACCGGACGCTGCTGAGATTCCTACGATCACCGGCCGCATCGTAACCATCAGTCGGCAAGTCGCACATGACGAAGATGTCCCTCTTCGCCAGTATGACAAAATTCTCTTTCATCCCAAAAACGCGATCCCCGTCGATTTCGAACCAGACAACCAGTTATTTGTCGTTCCAGTCGACGATGTCGTCGCAGTTTTTCGAGCCGAAAAGCCGGAAAACGACTAGCAACGACCTGAAGGGTAATCATGCCAGAGGACGAATCTGGCCAGCGGCCACGACATGGCGCAAGCAGTCGCCAAGTTGACCGAGTGCCATGCGCTGGCGACCGGTGGCGGTACTGCCGTCGACCCATCCGCTTCGTTCAGCAATCGGTCTACCAAGAGGCCTACGAGGGCAAGTACGGCGAACCTAAAGATGGGCTAGTCTGATTACCGCTGGATTTGATATTCGTCCAACTTGCGATACAGAGTGGCTCGGCTTAGCCCGAGCAGTTTGGCGGCCTCGGGAACATTTCGTTCGGCGCGCTTGAGCGCTTCCTTGATCAATCGCTGTTCCCAAACATCAATGCGCAAGCTGTCCATGTGTTCACCGCCAACATCGCGCAGGGAAAGGTCGCCGATTTCGATGGTGTCGCCAGCCGCTAACACAACGGCGCTGTCGATGACATTTCTCAGTTGGCGGACGTTTCCAGGCCACCGGTACTCCAGCAACATCTTCAAGGCATCGGGGGCCAACTCCAGGTTCGGGCGTCCGTGCTGCTGTTTGAAGTGACTGAGAAAATGGTCGATCAAGGTCGTGATATCTTCACCGCGATCGCGCAGCGGCGGGACCAGCAATTCGAAGACGCTCAGCCGATAGTACAAGTCCTCGCGAAAGTGCTTCTCGCGAACGTAATCGCGCAAATCGCGGTTCGTCGCGGCAATGACGCGCACGTCGACGCGGATTTCTTGAGTCGCTCCGACCGGCAGAAACGGATGACCTTCCAAAATGCGCAGCAACTTGGCTTGACCCTCTAGCGTCAGTTCGCCGACTTCGTCCAGAAATAGCGTACCGGTATGCGCTTGTTGAAACCAACCGAGGTGATCTTTTTCCGCGCCTGTGAACGCACCTTTGCGGTGCCCGAACAATTGGCTCTCCATCAACTCGGCGGGAATCGCAGCACAATTGACGCACAGCAGTGGACGATCGCTGCGCGGGCTGGACCGGTGGATCGCTCGAGCCACCAATTCTTTGCCAACTCCACTCTCGCCACGCACCAGGACACAGCCGCTGGCAAGCGCTACCCGTGCGATACGATCTTTTAGTGTTTTCATGGGTATGCAAGTGCCGACAAGTTCGGTTACGTCCGCATTGCGAGCGGCCAGTCGATCATGTTGGGCGTGTAACGTCGCGTGAGCGCGAGTAGACTGAAGCGCGATTCCCAAAACGCTAGCGGCGGAAATGATGAATTCAAATTGGGATTCGTCAAAAGTTCCCTTGTCGCGATACAAGTGAATTGCCCCGACCACATGGGAATCGCTCATCAGCGGAACGCAGATCGCATCGGCAAAGTCGGCTTTGCTGGATTCGGAGGGTGAGCCCTCGTTCTTGACCCAGATGGCGCGAGCCTGCTGAGCCACCAACTCGGTCAAACGTCGATTCAGACGGACTCGATCCTCTTGGCCGATTGCCGCAGTTTGTTGTGGCTTTAACCGACCTTGTTCATCGATCCACAGGAATCCGATAGTCGATGCTCCCGTCCGCACCCGGAGCATATCCATTCCAAACGAGGTGACCTCCTGAGGAGTTCGGCAGCGCAGCAAACACATGCTCAATTGATACAGGTCCAACAAATCCTGGCTGCGACGGCGATTGTACAACTGGCTGGTCGCACTGAGTCCCGTTTCTACTGCGGTTTCCAACACCAGCGTTTGATTTGGGCTGCGCGCAACCGAATCGACCTCTGAGTCGCTGGGGATCTGGAACAGCAATTCCGTCGAACCTACTTGGATCCGATCACCGTCGTACAGAGGAACTTGAGTGATACGTTTGTCATTGACCATCGTTCCGTTGCGGCTTTCCGCGTCGGACGCAATCCAATGCCCCGATTCATAGCTGAGTATTACGTGCGTCCGGGAACTAAGCGGATCGGATAGAACAATTTGACAACCGCTGCCGCGTCCGATCCGCACCGGTTGCATTGGGTCCAAGATAAATCTGGACTCGGATGCCGAGCCGCGTACAACGGTGACGAGCGCTTTCATCTGTTCAAATTCTCCCATGGGGTGCACCGATTCTTATCGCAAGCAGCATGCGACTATGTCACGCTGGAGTTAGGCATGGTTCCCCAAAGGGTCCGTTGTGTAAAACATCCGCAGAACCGCTCTGCAACGATGTGTTAAACCAAAGCCTGAACTTAGCCAAAAGGCCTACACGGCGTACACCAAGTCCCCATGTGGTGAAACTTTACGGATTACTAACAATTCTAAACACGAACAGTTGAATGAAAATCCGCAGTTCCGGCAACCATACAACGCAAGGAGTGGCACAACTCGAGCGAGCTACGTAGACTTGGATTGGAGTCGATTTTCGCGTTTTAGGAAACCTGTCTTGCGGGCAGCCGAAATTACGAGGCTTGACTGTTGGCTGAAAAGTTGCAAACCACGCCTGGCCGATGGGACGACGATCCCGACGTTCAGCTCATGCTGCGCGTGCGGGAGCACGACGATCCGCTGGCGTTCGAGCAACTAATATTGCGCTACAGCCCTCGACTTCTACGGATTCTGAAGAACCAGATTGGTAACAATGGTTCAGCCGAAGATTTAGTGCAAGAGGTATTTTTAAGAGTTTATCGAGCTCGCAAGACTTATAAACCGACGGCTCGCTTCTCTACCTGGCTATATCATATTGCCAATAATGTGGCCAGCAATGCAGTTCGCGATCGAAATCGACGGCGTGAATATCAACTGGGAGCCGCCGACCCCGACGCGTCGGGCGTGATGGCTATGGAACATATCGCGATCGCTTCCACCGGTTCGATGCCGCTGCGAAAGTTAGCTCGGAACGAACGCGCAGAAATGGTTCGTAACGCTGTCGAAGCGCTGCCCGACCGACAACGGATGGCTCTGCTACTAAATAAGTTCGAGCAGCTCAGTTACCAGGAAATTGCAGTCATTATGAACATGAACGAAAAAGCGGTGAAATCGCTATTGAGCCGCGCACGCGTCAACGTTCGAATTTGCTTGGAGCCTTATATTAACGACCAGCCCGACGCTCGACCACCGACCACGGACCCCGATCCACAAGCTTGACTACTGCCTGACAATTTGTCGCGAGCCATTGCATGGACCAAAGTAAACCTCCCGAGGATTCTCAGACTACCGCAGCATTCATCTTAGATGATGAGGCCCTGGTCTCGTACCTCGATGGTGAACTGACTACCGAGCAGGCGAATATCGTTGAAGCTCAATTGAGCGCCAATCCGGCTGCGGCATCGCGACTTGCCCAATTGCGCCAGACATGGGATCTACTGGATGAATTACCTGGCGAAGCCCCAGATCCCAAGCTGACACAGTCGACGATGGAAATGCTTGCGCTGAGCATCCAATCCGAAATGCGCCTACAAGCAAGCAATCGCTGGAGCCTTCGCAAGCTGAGCTGGATTGCGGCCGCGTGTGTGGCAGTGTTTTTATCGGGCTTTCTGGCTATGCGAGCCAGGCAACATCGAGCCAACGAGCGAATTCTCGACGAACTGCATGTACTGGTAGATTGGAGTTCGTTCAGCAACATCGTATCGTTCGAATGGTTGAAGAGTATGCAAGACCTACACGAAAAGATGGAGAATTTCGCTCAATATCACCCAGCCGATAATGGTAATGGTGATAACCAATCATCCAGTCCAATCGACTTTGTTCCAACCGAAAGGAAAGATCGCGAAGTGTGGTTGCGGGGCCTGCTTGAATCCCAACGGCGAAGCATCGCGGACGATTGGCGAAACTACACTAGCGCCGATCCAAAGCAACGCCAATTAGCGCGCACGATCGCCGACCAAGTCTATGCAAGCAAATCACCTCAGCAGTATCTTAAACTTGCTCGAATTTTTCGCTCGGTACTAGACAACAGCATCGCCGGAAGGCGAGCCAAACTGACTCAGCAGTTTTCCCACAGTAGCGATCAGCAATCGCAGATTGAGCAGCGTTTGATTGAGCTGGAGGAAGCGATCAACGTCAAAATCGGTTCAGCTTACGGCAAAGCCCTTCCCGCGGAAGATCAACAAGCCATTCGTGCTTGGGTCGACGATATGGATACACGGTACTTTAATACCCGGCCTCCAGGCACGCAGTCCCCAGTAATCTTGGCGCTGAAAAATCTCGATTCCGGTTTTGCAATTCAAGAATCAGATATCGCGGAACTGTTTGATAGTTTGTCTCCGCCAGCTCAAGAAATTCTGGAGAATCTCGATGATGAGTATCTTTTCTTTGAGCATTTGAGAAATTGGGTTGTAGGGGCGGTTTCCGATCATCGCGCGATACCGAATGACGGCGAGCTGATTTCCCAATATTTGGCGATGCAGGAGGAGGAACGTGAAGAAGTGGACTATATGGATGCCCTCAATGCTCGTGAGCGTTTGGCCAGCAGAGCCAATCGGCGACCGGCAACGCGGAGCGATTCGAATGACACCGCGGGCACGAAAGAAAATACTCCGGCGAGCGGCAGCCCCGGCAACTCGCCGAATTAATCGCCTGCTGAACTTAGATTTGTTACTTGCGCACGGTCACTGCAGTTCTCCGGCGCGGGTAAAGTTCACGGCAGATCAGACATATAGTTCCATTGCAACCGCGAGCCGTACAATGCTCGCGACCATAGTAGATGATCTGCAAATGCAAGAGATTCCAAGATGACATCGGGAACAGCGCCTTGAGATCGCGCTCTGTTTGTTCAACGTTGCGACCATCGGTTAACCCCCAGCGCTGAGCCAAACGATGGATGTGGGTATCGACCGGAAAAGCAGGTTGACGAAACGCCTGGCACATGACCACACTCGCGGTCTTGTGCCCAACTCCTGGAAGCCTTTCTAACGCATCGAAAGCGGCTGGAACCTGGCCCGCGTGTTCATCGAGGATGATCTGCGAGAGCTCGCGGATTGCCTTGGCTTTGCGGGGCGCCAACCCCAACGGACGAATGACAGACAGGATCTCAGCTTCGCTTCGTTGACTCATGGCAAGCGGATTATCCGCCAATCGCCAAAGGTCTGGCGTAACGCGGTTTACCATCTTGTCGGTACATTGGGCACTCAACAAAACCGAAACCAATAACGTATAAGGATCTCGATGCTCTAAAGGGATCGGCGGATCGGGATACAACTCATTCAGCCTAAGCAATACGTGCGCCGCCCGCTCTGGCTTTCTCATGGCAATAGTTCTTCATGTTCTTGAAAATCGCGGATGTTTCCAAAGGCCAATCGATCCCACGATCAGAGCATCGTGGAATTGAAATTGTTCTTGCCCAGGGCAATCCACAGTCTACGTCGCACTTAACAGCTAGTCCTGGCAATGGAGATTGTCCAAGCCGAGACGCTTCATCTTCTTGTAGAGAGTGGTGCGGTTAATGCCAAGATGTTCAGCGGTCAAATTGCGGCTGAAATTGTTGGATTTTAGCACTTGGAGAATAATCTGCCGCTCGGGACCCAGCATGGCCTCGCGGAGAGAGCGGGAGTTGGTAGCGGATACGTTCAGCGCAGGTGTCGAACCGTTCAAGATATTGGCGGGCAATAGATCGGTTCCTAGTTCAGGCTTTTTGCTCAGCAGCACTGCTCGTTGCACTACGTTTTCTAGTTCGCGGATGTTGCCGGGCCACCGATATTGGAGCATGGCATGCATAGCGTCCAATGAAAAACCGTCGATTTCTTTGGGAACTTCCTTGACCGCCTTTTGCAGAAAATGCTCTACCAAAATTGGTATATCCGCAGTTCTTTCGCGCAGCGGCGGCAGTTCCAGGTGAATGACGTTGATCCGGTAGTAAAGGTCTTGGCGGAATCGTCCCGTGTCGACAGCTTTGGCCAGGTCCTCATTGGTGGCCAGCACCACGCGTGTATCGACAGTGATAGTTTCCAATCCACCTAGCGGTTCAAATTGCAGCTCTTGTAGAACGCGCAAGAGCTTAATTTGCATTGATGGCGTGGCGGTGCCGATCTCATCGAGAAAAATGGTTCCAGAATCGGCGTGTTGGAATTTGCCGACCTTGGAGTGATTCGCACCGGTGAAGGCTCCTGCCACATGCCCAAACAATTCGCTCTCCAGCAAATTATCCGGAAGCGCTCCGCACGCAACTTCGACGAACGCATGAGGACTTCGGCGGCTTCGGCGATGAATGGCACGGGCGATTATCGACTTGCCGGTTCCATTCTCGCCAGTAATCAAAACAGTCGCGCGTGTATCCGCAACACTGTCGATGACGTCAAATATTCTGAGCATTCGCGCATCGTGGCTGAGGATGTTTTCTAACCCGCTGCGTTTGTCGAGCTCTTCCTTCAGGCGACGATTTTCTTCGGCGATTTTGCGCTGATTGACTGCTCTCCGCAAAGCAATCAGCAGTTCTTGATCGATCACTGGCTTGGTGAGCAAGTCGAATGCTCCTGCCGCGACAGCCTCGGCGCCGGATTCAGGTCCACCGTAGCCGGTTATCATTACCACCGGCATATCCGAGAAATGCTTGCGACACCAAGCTAGCAAAACGAATCCATCGTCTTGTTCGAGATTTACGTCAACCAAGGCGATATCAAATTGGTTTTCAGACGCCAGCCGCTGAGCGTTTCGAATGTTGGCTGCGCATTCAACTACGAACTCTTGATCGCGCAACCATTCGGCCATTGACTCCAAGAGCCAACGGTCGTCATCTACCAGGAGAAGCCGAATCGAATGTTTGCCCATCAAAGCTGCTCGTATGACCTAAGGTCGTCTTGTCTAGCCGGGAACGCTAGGACAAAGTTTGCAGAAATTGTCCTTACGTATTCCTAGGTTACGGATCGACGCGCCGCAAACGTCGACGGCGAGTTTTATGCTATCAATTGGACTTCAGCACTTCACGTAGATGGGTTATGCTTCGCCAGAAAGTCCTCGAATCTAAGTGATGGCTCCCCGTAGTTAGTTTCAATAGTGTCTGTGCTAACTAATTTCTGCAATCGACCTTTTCCTTATGGCAGCTTTTTCGGTTTGCGGGGAAGAAAGCGTTGGCACGGCTTGAGCACCCACCCATTAACGCCGCTTTTCACAAGTTTTTACCTCCTTTAGGCCAAATATCGCCCCAGTCCGCTGGACACTACACTTTAGATAAATACCTTAGTATCAGAGTCTAAGACCTCCCAATTTGGCGGTGTTGAACAGGTTCAACGGAGTACTAAATTCTTCTCGAAAACGTCCGTACGATCTGCCAAATAGGTGGCTTGTGGAAGCTACCAAGCTATAATGAGGGGGAGTATTGGTTGGCCTCTAAAGCCAAATTTATCCAAATGTTGAAAGTTCATGGGAGCACGTAAAAATGACTATTCGTTTAGTTGTCGCCGACGATCATGAAGTAGTTCGAAGTGGTATCACCGCATTGCTAGAAAATAGCGATGTTGAGATTGTGGGTTTGGCGTCCAACGTTACTGAAACTGTCAGTTTGACCAAACAAAAGGCTCCGGATGTCGTGCTGCTAGACGTTCGGCTTGGAAGTGAGGACGGGCTTACGGCGTTGGAGCAAATCCGCGTGACGAACCCCGATCTGCCGGTGGTCGTAATTTCTACTTACGACAATCCAACCTATGTCGCTCGGGCAATCGCATTGCGCGCCGCTGACTACATACTGAAGGATTCTACGCGTTCAGAAATGTTGGACACTCTCCACCGTGCTGCGGCAAAAGACAAGCCGGCCGACAAGAGTGTCATGTTGCGAGTTCAGGCGACGATGGCTCGACGCAAGGATCGAGGTGATTCCAAGAGCATTCCGTTGACCAATCGCGAAGTCCAAGTGTTGCGACATATTGCGCTTGGGTTGAGCAACAAGGAAATCGGCAATTCGCTGCAAATTAGCGTTGAAACCGTAAAGGAACACGTGCAGAACATTCTGCGCAAGTTGGATGCCGCTGACAGAACTGCCGCCGCCGTTTGGGCAGTCAAAACAGGCCTGATCTCGGATTGACGAGGTGGAGAACTAGCCCATGTTTACCATGGGCTAGTCGGCGCGTCGTTATTTGCTCACAGGGTGCGAGGGCGAGACGCACCCTTGAAAAAGCCTAAGAGTTAGACTTGGGCTTTTCTGTTATCGCAATTCAAGGCAATTTCATATACGGGGTTTTTGCCGCCGATTCAATGTTGGGATCGTCGTGGTTCGCTTCTCGAACCAACCCTTGAAAGCCAATGATTCGCGTCGGTTCGTAGCGAGAACCTCGACGATGATAATATCCGGAATCGGCCAAGCTACAACAAAGTACTTGAGTGACCAAGTTTTCCGATGGACTGCCAAGCTCTCCGATGCAGCGAGTTCGCAGGGAACTTATCTGGCAGTGTTGCGTCAATTTGAGCTAAGAGAGCCAAGTTTGCGCAAGCTATCGTCCCATTCAATCCTACTTTGGTGCGTGATCCGGCTCGGGTAGATCCTACAATCGGAATATATTGAAATTCCAACCGGCACCTTGCCTGAGGAGCTCGATTTGGAGTGCTGTGGGAGTATGGATTTGGTCTGCACTGAGTATTCTGAAAACTGGTTGACTTGTCAAAGGATCGGGCGATGCGAAGAATCGAGATTTGAGTAGGTAATCGAAAATTCGCCGAATCACCTGGTTCTAAATCTACCTTGCGGTTTTTGGGAATCTTGTACATGTCGCGACGTACGAAACGCAATCGATTTGCACGCTGGTTTCGCTCTTTCTTTTCACAGCCCACACACAAGCATCGATCGATGCGTCCGGTACGGCTGGAGGCGCTGGAAAATCGCCAGTTGATGGCCGCTGACGCGTGGAATCATTTGCTCGGTTCGTCCGCGAGTCATTTGTCTGCGGAAGGTGAAGGAACGAATTCCATCGCTGGATTGCAAGCCGAGGGCGAGGACGCCAATGATTTGGTTGCGTTTGCCAAAGCGCTGGCTGATTCTGGGACCAGGTTCTTTGGTGCGTATTGGTGTCCGCATTGTCTAGACCAAAAGTCGCTGTTCCAAGACGGTGCCAAATTCTTGCCGTATGTGGAAGTGACCAACCCCGATCGCACCCCGAACGCGATCGCAACCTCCGAAGGCATTACTCAATATCCAACGTGGGAGTTCTCCGACGGTTCTCGTTTAACCGGCGTGCAGACTCTGCAGACACTTTCTCAGCGATCGGGTGTCACAATACCTCTTTCTTCGCGTCCGTCGTTAGAATCCATTTCGGACGTGACGGTCGGTATCGGTTCACCACTGCATATCCCGGTCGACGCATATGACCCCAATGGAAATCCGTTGACGATTTCGGTCACTTCCAGCAATCCTAATTTAGTCACTGCTCAAGTGCTTAGCGGCAATCGCAGTCTGAAAATGAGCGTCCAAGGGTTTGGCGACATGGTCTTCGAATTGTTCGAAGATAAGGCTCCACGAGCCACGTCGCGCGTGATTGAATTGGCCCAGTCCGGTTTTTACAACAAGACGGCCACCAACGAGATCATCTTCCACAGAGTCATTAATAACTTTGTGATTCAAGCGGGTGATCCGACGGGTACCGGCGCGGGCGGCTCGACGTTGGGTGATTTTGATGATCACTTCCACGTCGATCTACAGCACAACCGCACGGGCATCCTGTCATTTGCTAAAGCAGGTGACGACACCAACGACTCACAGTTCTTTATCACTGAAGGGCCGCAACGGTTTCTTGATTTCAATCATTCGGTATTTGGGCAGTTAGTCGAAGGCGAGAAAGTTCGCGCAGCGATCAGCGATGTCGCGACCAATTCAGGCGACAAGCCGACCGTCCCGATCGTGTACGATTCCGCATCGGTATTCGACGACGTTGAGAACGGCATGATCATCCTCAAGTCTTCTGGCGGAGGTACTGGCACCGCCGACATAACCGTTACCATCACCGACTCTGAAGGCAACAGCAATTCGCAAACGTTTAAAGCGACGATCGGTAATGACACTGCCAACGGCGGTCCGTTCTTGAACGATTTTCAAAATGTTCAAACGTCTGTAAATACTCCTGTCAACGTGACGCTAACCAGCCAGGATGTCGAGGGTGATCCCGTCACCTATTTGGTCCAAAAAGTTGGCCAGGAGAATTATACAGTCACCGTAAACAGTTCGACGGGAGTCGCTACGGTTACGCCGCCAACCAACTTCGTCGGTCAGTTACAATTCCGCGCCTCGGTCAGCCAGTCGACTGCAACCACGACCAATGATAAATCCGACAGCCAATTGATCACGGTACTGGTCGCACCCACGGTACCTACCAGCGTCGATCTCGATGCTGCTAGCGATTCTGGTTCCAGCAACTCAGACAACATCACCAATGCTCAGTCATTATCGTTCATTGTCGGTGGCACGATCGCTGGCGCAACGGTTCAGCTCAAAGCTGGCTCGACAGTAATTGGCACGGCCGTCGCCTCAGGCACCACGACTACTGTGGTTGCCAACAACGTCTCGGGACTTGGGCAAGGTCCGATCTTGATCGTGGCCAGTCAAACTTCGGGCGGACAAACCAGTGGCAATTCTCCAAGTTTGTCCATGACGCTAGACAGTTTGACCCCTGCATCGCTGGCCAGCGGCAGCATACCGGCTACGGCTCAAATAAACCAAGCACTCTCGCAAAACCTGACTCATCCGGAAGAGGGCCAAGGATTGGTATACGGTCTGCAAAGCGCGCCGACTGGAATGACAATTAACACGGCAACGGGTCAATTGGACTGGACACCCACAGCGGCTCAAGTTGGCGCCAATACGTTTTCGGTGACGCTGACAGACATAGCGGGCAACACGCGCACGGATTCGTTTGCTATCTCCGTTTCCGAGCAACCTAAGGTTCGCATCTCGCTGCAAACGGTAAACGGCCAAGGAGCTCCCATCACTCAAGTCGCCACCGGTGATACTTTCAAGGTTCGCGTCGTCGTGGAAGACCTCCGCGGATTTGCTGCGACCGGAGTCTTCGCTAGTTATGTAGACGTCCTGTTCGATTTCAACATTATCGAGCCGGTTGCCTCCAATCCGATAGCGCACCCAGATCCGTATACGAATGACCAGAAGGGCTCCACCACTACCGCGGGTTTGATCGACGAACTCGGCGGATTTTCTGCTACCACAACGCGATTGGGAGCGGACGCCCGAGTTTTGGCAGAAATCACTTTTACCGCCAAAGCATCTGGGAACCCTAATCTGCGCACCGAGTCCCCCGACGTATTCGGCAACGACATTTTGCTGTTTGACGAAACAACACCAGTGCCGTTTTCACGAGTGACGTTTGGAGCGAGTCCGCTCGCAGTTGGAGCGAATTTCCAAGTAGTCAATGATGTCTTCAACTTTGACGAAGATTCTGGCGCTCGCACTTTGAGCGTACTGGCAAACGATACGACGTCCAGTGGCGCGGTTCTGACCATTTCTGCTGTGGGTACACCCAGCGGCGGCGGAACTGTCTCAATCGCTCCAGGCGGCACCACGTTGTCGTATACTTCCAAAGCCAACTTCAATGGAGCAGAATCTTTTACCTATACGGCACGAAATCAATCGGGTGTGGAGTTAACCGGAACGGTCACGTTGCAAGTCACGGATGTGAACGATCCACCGATCGCGACCAACGATGTATTCACGATTGTCGAAAATTCCAGTGCTAATGTCTTGCAGGTGCTGCTGAACGATACTAGTGGAGTTGACTCTGGCGAGACGCTGGCAGTTTCCTCAGTGGGCACGGGCTCGGCCGGAGGTGGCATTCAACTAGGTTCCAGCGGCCTAAACATTCTGTATACACCCAAACAGAACTTTAAAGGTACAGAGACCTTTACTTATACGCTCAGCGATGGCCGAGGTGGCACGGCGTCAGGGACGGTTTCGGTAAACGTTGCCGTTGCTAATCCACCACCGGTGGCAGGCAACGATGCGTTCACAGTGGTCGAGGACGCCGCCGTGGCAAACTTCAATGTGTTGGCCAACGACACCACCGACAATAGCGCTGAAACATTGAGCATTTCGGCGGTAGGCACGTCAGCTAACGGAAGCAGTCTATCGATCTCCAGTGATGCCAAGCAACTCATTTATCGGCCTGGCCTGAATTTCGCCGGAGCAGAGACGGTGACCTATACGCTGCGCGACAGCGGTGGCGCTACGGCAACGGGCACAGTGACCTTTACAGTTACTGCAGTGAATGATGCACCCGAAGCGAACGATGACTCGCAGATCTTGCTGTCGTCCACCACGGTGCAAACGATCAACGTACTAACCAATGACCGTTCCGTAGATGCAGGAGAAGTCTTGACGATTACGGCCGTGACGCAACCGGAAAATGGCAAAGGAACTGTCGCGATAGCCGCTGGTGGCAAGTCGATTCTGTACACAGGCCCGAGCAGTACTTTTGAAGGCACGGTCAACTTTAGTTATACCATCGGCGATGGCAATTCGTTGTCTGACACGGCAAGTGTCACGGTAACTGTGAATAACTTCACACCTCGAGACATCGGCGGCAAAATTGGGCAGGAAGTGCTCCTAGGTGGTGCTGGAATTGATGTTGTCTTTGGCGGTGTTGAGTTGGAATTGCAAGGTACCGATTATCTGGGGAACACAGTCCAGCGAGCTACCATCGCAAATACGGACGGTGACTACGCATACTCGGATCTGCCGCCCGGGAATTACCAAATTCAGCGAGACGCTCTCCCGTTCCTTCACGATGCGCCGCAAGCTATGCAGATCGTGTCAGCGTTTGCGGATGGTGATAACTTGAATAACCGAACTCAGGTGGGCGGATTGCGGCCTCAATTTTTTGGCATTCGAGATTTGCTTGGTTCGGCCCCGCGCAGCAATTTGACGGTGGCGGTTGCACCAGGTGGTAACCAACAATGGTTTGCACCGCGTGGTGAGTGGTCCGAGTTCAAGAATTTGACAGCACAACTTAACTCTGCGGGCGACACATTAACTCTCAACGCAGTGAATGCGTCCAATCAAAACGTACGAGCGACACTGCCGGTCAGCGGCGCATCGTCGAAAATCACTCAACATGGTCAGGACGGAGCATTGCGGCTGCTGCGAGTCGCTGGCAATGCATCACAGGTTGGATTCCAGTCGGTGCCTGCGTCGTCCTCCACACAACCAACCGGCGAAGGTGAGGGCGCTGATCAGACCTCGGCGACTGCAAGCGGTTCGTCCGCTCCTGCAATTCTGACGAATTCGACCAGCAACGTCAGCAGTGGGCAACCAGAAACTTTACCAGTAACACCTAATCAATCGATTCGCTCGTTGCTTGGATCAACACTGCGCTCGAAAGGTACTGCCAGTCAATCTGCAATGGATGCTGATGCCGTGGATAGCGCCATGACCCAAGTGTCATCGAGGTTGCGCCTGGGTTTATCGGAAGACTTGGAGAGTTCCTTGACAGGTTCAGGGGCCAGCGACGCGAGTTCAGTTGATTCGGCGTTGGCATCGATTTAGGAATAGCACGGGCCAAAATTCGACCCCAAGCAGTGACTTTTTGACCGAAAAATGGAAAAATCGCGAGATTCTCAGCCTTTTTCCGCTTTTTTGGGCTTCGCTCCCGGTTGAAATTTAGTAGCTAGGCTTTTTAATTGTGCCAATGGCGACGATTGGTAAGTCACCCCCTGATTGCACACGTTTCTAAATGGAAAGGGATTGAAAGCATGGCGAAAGCCGCAGCAGCCAAGAAGAAGGCTCCGTCGAAGACCGAAGTTTTCACCAATATTGCTGAAAAGACTGGTCTGACTCGCAAGCAGGTAGGCACGGTGTTTGATGCACTGCAAGAAGAGATTGGCAAGGCGATTGGCAAGAAAGGACCTGGAGCTTTCCAGATCCCCAATCTATGCAAAATCGAGGCCGTAAACAAACCGGCTTTACCGAAGCGGGAAGTTCGCAATCCTGCGACCGGCGAGATGGTTTGGGCAGCTCCCAAGCCCGCATCGGTCAAGGTCAAAGTGCGAGCGCTGAAAAAGCTGAAGGAAATGGTCTAACGATCACTTTGCTTGTCCACGATTAAGAAAAGGGCAGCGCAATAGAGCGCTGCCCTTTTTGTTTTCATGCGAGACCGAAATGCCTCGTCTCCTCCTGCGCGCCTTTCCAAACTTGCAAGGCACTTTCAATCTTCGTTCTGCCTGCGGACTTATCTCGAAGTAATGATCCGGTGCAGATTCAATTCAGATGCGACAGTCTTTTTCGACTAGTCGTTTTGCTGCCAACATACCAAACACCATCGCGCTCTGGTCAAAAAAACAACATCCGAGTTATCCGTGAAATCAGGGGAGGAGCGTGCGATTGACATACTTCTTCAAAAATCGCTTTTTTTCGAATGGGCTGATTGTAGTTGGTTTTTGGCTGTTCTATGTTAACGAATTCGTGCTGCGACAAATCTTTTCTTTGAGGAAAGACTGCATCTGCAGACGTTGTCGTATCACTATTGGAACGCGTTGGACCTGGGCGTTTTAATTTTGTCAATTGTACTGAGGACGGCGCGATTGATTTGGCGAACAAACCAAAGAGTTGGAGCCACGACGATGGCCAGTACAGCAAATGTCAACTCTAGATTTTCGGTTGCCGCGAAGAGTGTCGACGTGTTAGTCGCATTGGCTGCGATCTTTGTTACGTGGTCCACAGTTCAGCCTCCGGAACCATTTTTCAAAGTTCCGCCGGAGTATCATCTGCCGGAGCTCGGCCCATCTCAGGAAAAGTACCAACGGTACCTGGAGCAACAGTATCGCGTTGATTATCAAAACGCAGCCGTCGTGATTGGCATGATGGGCGCCATGATGGGTGCTGGATTCGCGATCTGCCGCTGCGCCAAGACGGCTTTGCCAGCCCGAATTGTAATTGGCGGTATCATCGGATTTTGCGCAGGAGCTGCGGCCGGGGCATTGGGCTGCTATCTGCAAATATTGTTGTCACGAGAAAATCAACTGCCACGGAGGCGGAATTGTAAACTCGCCTGAACGACAGGGTTCATTTGCTACGGTTCTGGGGGCAACTTCTTCGAGTACCGTTACGGCGACACACCAAAATATGAACGCGGGTGAGTTAAGCACGTAATGCGTAACCATTGATTCTGCTGCAAATCTTTCCGTCAACATTCGAAGTTTCGCAAGTCCATATCGTGCATTGCTTTGCGATCAGGGCGATTGATCGGACATGCTCTGGCAAGTAATTAAGCCCTCTTGACGACGCTGGGCTACCATGGGTAAATTTCGGGATTCCATAAGTAGCTTGCAGGCTTTGGGTTAGGTTGCCAGCGTAGCTTCAATTGGCAGAGCACCGCATTC
>SYJV01000072.1 GCA_005798335.1 Planctomycetaceae bacterium
GCAAACACCTGCGCTCGGAGTAATGCCTGTTCGACATTCACCGACTGGCCTGCCAAATCGATCGTCACAAAGAATGACTAATTCACTTGCCGTAACGCCGCTTACCGCTTGGCATACTGCCCAGCATGCGAGGATGGCCGAGTTCGCGGGTTACTCGATGCCGATTCAGTACACTTCGATAGTGGCTGAGCATCAAGCGACTCGTCGGGCGGCGGGCCTGTTCGATATTTCGCACATGGGTCGCATTAGGTTCGAAGGTGGCCGCGCCGATCAATTGCTCGATTATTTACTGACGCGGCGTGTGACCGATCTGCAACCTGGAATGGTTCGATATTCGTTGATGTGCAACGAAGAGGGCGGAATTCTAGATGACGTTCTCGTCTCGTGTTTGGATAGTCCCAGTGGTCGTCAAATCTTTCTGCTGGTCGTGAACGCCAGTAATCGCGAGAAAATCGTCAAGTGGCTGGCTCCACACGCCAGCGATTTTCCTGATGTTGCGGTCAATGACGTAACAGACACCACGGCTATGATCTCCATTCAGGGCCCCAAAGCGATGGCGATCGGTGCACGTATTCTGCCCAAACAGATTGAATCGCTGAAGTACTATCGCGGACTGGTCACTCAGCAAATGGGCAAACCATGCATCGTTAGCCGCACCGGATACACTGGCGAGGATGGGTTAGAGTTGATCGTCCGCAGTGAAGATGCGCCGCGCGTGTGGGAGAATCTAATGCTCGCCGGCAGAGAGCACGGAATCGCACCGGTCGGTCTGGGCGCGCGCGATACCTTGCGATTAGAAGCAGGTATGCCACTGTACGGTCATGAACTAAGTGAATCGATAGATCCATTTCAAGCTGGTTTGCAGTTCGCGGTAAACTTAGAGGGTCGCACATTCGTGGGCAGCAGTGGGCTGAGCAATCGGCGCAACGACATCTCCGCGCCTGTCCGCGTTGGACTGAAATTAGTAGGCAAGCGGGTGGCTCGCGAAGGTGCTGCGATTTTCGATAACGATCGACGTTCGATTGGCAGCGTGACCAGCGGTACCTATTCGCCGACGCTCGACAACCCTATCGCCATGGCCTACTTGTCGCGACAGTCCAGCGCCGTTGGCATGATGGTCGACATCGACATTCGCGGTTCGAAAACTGCGGCGCAGATTGTGTCACTACCATTCTACAAACGAACGACTTGAATTATTGTGGCCGCCATTGCCAATCTTGGCGAGCAAGCAACTGCAAATACTCAAACATAAGAGCTCATCACCTGCTAAGGGCAAGGAACGAAAGATGGACCCCAAGGATTTGAAGTACAATCCAACGCATGAATGGGTAGGGATTGTCGAAGATTGTGGCGAGAAAATTGCCGTGGTAGGCATTACCGATTTTGCGCTCGAACAATTGACCGATTTGGTTTACATGGCCTTGCCGGACGTGGGCAAACAGGTTAGAGCGGGTGAGGAATTCGGCGAGGTTGAATCGGTCAAAGCGGTCAGTCCGCTGTACAGTCCCGTAGATGGCGAAGTTGTGGCCGTACACTCCGAATTAGTCGATAACCTCGAACGATTAGGAACCGATCCTTTTGGCGAAGGCTGGATCATGAAGGTCCGCCTCAGTTCGTCCGCGAACCTCGACGGCTTGTTGGACCGCGATGCCTATCTCAAACAGTGCTCGGAAGCTCATTAAAGGGGCTCGCAGCTCGCGGAAACACGATGGAAGGTTACTGTTATATCGATCGGCCTCGTTGTGGCTCGATGAATATGGCGGTCGACCAATTTTTAGCGCGTTTGGCCGGGCAACAGCAAGTGGTAGTACTGCGGCTGTATCAATGGTCCGAGCCAACTTTATCGCTGGGTTATTTTCAAGCGATTCGCGATCGCCGCGAACATTCACCGAGCTTGCCACTGCCGCTGGTTCGACGAACAACCGGCGGCGGTGCGATCGTGCATCATCATGACTGGACTTATTCCCTGGCGATTCCGGATCGACCGGATCGCATAGGCCCATCGACCAGCCTGTACGAACTGGTTCACGATGCGCTTGTCCGTTTGTTGTGTGATCGCGGTTTTGCGGCACAGAAATGGAGCGGCTGCGCGGCCGAATCGCATGAGAACAATGCTAATCCAGAAAAAGCGTGCAAGAGCTTTCTGTGTTTCGAACGTCGATCAACCAGCGATATCGTCATTGGGAAACACAAAGTACTCGGCAGTGCCCAAAGACGCGCTTCGGGCGCGTTATTGCAGCATGGCAGTTTGCTGTTGCGCACCAGCGACTTTGCACCCAGTCTGATTGGCCTGGATGCGATTGATCGCAGCGCATGCCTTAATTCCTCAACTGCTTCATCGACGAACGACACGTTTCCAGTCGGCCAGGTCGCAGGGCAAGCGGTTGATTGGGAGTGTGATTTGGGGCGGGAAATGGCTCAACGAATTACTTCGGCGCTACGACACCAGTGGAATGTAACGCTCGCTCACGGGCTGCCAGAATCCATTGTTTCGGAACTGGAAATGACATCTGATCATCAATTTGGCACTGCGGCTTGGAACGCCAAACGCTGATTTTTTCATTTCCTCGCTCTGGTGGTTGCGAGTGGGGTTAGCGATCGATAGATTAACTCTTAAGGTGCTGTCATCCCGCTTTAATGGTCGGCTAAAGTGCTGTTCACGTGCGATGCCCCTGACTATGATTAAGGTCGAAGGTGTGCAGCGGACGATAGGCGACAGTGTACCAATAAGTGCATTGGTTCAAGTTGAAACGGCGGGCGGAGAATGTCGTCACCCCTTCAAGTTCATTCTTTACTGATGAAGGTGTGTCTATGCAGATGCAATTGAAGGTCGTGGGCGGTAGCCAAGAAGGCAAGACGATTTCGGTCAATCAGGAAAAGTTCATCATCGGTCGAAGTGATGATTGTCAATTGCGGCCCAAGAGCGATTCGATCAGTCGACGCCATTGTGCTATTGTTCAGAAAGATGGCCGCATTTTGCTGCTCGACTTAAAGAGTCGCAATGGGACGTTTGTCAACGACAAACAGGTGGACCCTGCCAAGGCAAAGATTCTGAAACACGGCGACAAGATTCGCGTCGGCAAATTGGAATTCGAAGCCATCATGGAAGTCGGCATCGCGCAAGCCAAGAAATCAGAGGTCAAAGACGTCAAAGATGCCGCAGCACGATCCGCCGAAGCCGGCAGCGATAGTCGCTATGAAGAAGTCGATGTCGGCCAATGGTTAGAAGAGGCCGAACAGATTCGTCGCACGACGCCTATTAATGAGCCGGTAACTCGACAATTTGTCCCATCCTCAACGACCGGCGATTCGACCGTAATGGAACTTGCCGCCAGCGAAGAAACCAAAGGCGATTCCAAGAAGGGGCCCGGCAAACTGCCCACAAAATCGGGAAAGCCGACAACTAAGAACTCCAAAGACGCCGCTCAGGAAACTCTGAGAAAGTTTTTTAGCGGACGCTAAGCGTCCCCGTAGAGACTGTGATTTTGTAACCCGAAGCGTAAGCGAGGTACGATGATCGGTCGCTAGTTTCGACACACACATCCGGTATCGACACACACATCCGGTATCACAGCGCCTAACCCAAAGAGCATCCGGAGGGAGCGATCATCGTACCTCGCTTGCGCTTCGGGTTACAAAATCACAGCCTCGTCGTGACGACTGGTCGATAGCAAGCACCGTTCTTAGTTTTCGTTGACTGCATTGGGATTTGCTGCTAAACTCTCCGACGCCAAATTGCCTACCTAAAGCCATTCGTTGGCGACTACTTCCCTCCTGCCCGTGCACAACTGCTTCCAGTGCCCCAAACTGACGGGCAATTCGACTGAGGAACACTAGTATTACCAACCAAGCATCGAATACTCTCGGTTTCCACCATTTGCGCGCTGGCATGGTTGGAATGGGAATGATTTTTGACGACACGTATCGACCGTGTTTCGAAGTGCTCAAACGTGATGGTTTGTACGACCGCCGGTTTGGCGCTTGCGAAGTTGAATTGTCTGCGGTTGCCAGTCGCACAGGCAGTCGAGCCGACGCCTATCGTCAATGCGCTGGGGACAAGATCTACCCGTTCAAGAGCTTCACGGAACCCGCCAGCGTCGAGAATTTATTAGCGTCGGGCGTCGATTTTGTCTGTGTGGCTACACCTGACGATCGTCATTTCGAAGCTGCCAAACAAGTACTTGACGCTGGAAAACACTTGTTGGTAGAGAAGCCTTCAGTTTTGTCGCTCGCTCAATTGGACGAACTAGCTGAGCTTGCCAGGCGCAAGCAAGTTCTGGCGAAAGTGGTCTATCACAAGTTACTCGACCCCGACCACAAGAAACTGAGAACGTTTGTCGTCGACGGAGTTTTGCGTCACGTCAATAACGGCTACTGTTCGCTTCTGGAGCCAAAGCAAATCTCTGGAAAGCAATTCGCCGAATGGATAATTGGACGCAACCCGGGCACTTATGTTGCGGTCCACTATATTAAGTTGATCGACTTCACCTTCGGCGGCCAGCTTAAGTGTATTACTTGTACTGGTCAGCGTGGGTTGGTTGGCCCAGCAAACGGCACGACTTGGGACTCAACGCAATTGCGAATGATTTACGAGTACACAGATGGTCGCGAGGCGGCGTTCGATATCCACACCAGTTGGGTCACACCCGACAATTTTCCAGGATACGTCGAGCAAGAGGTGCAATTCCGTTTTGACAATGGAGTCTGGAACGGACACAGTCGTCGGCGCGGCGTTGAGTGTACCGTCGAAGGGCGGACTCCGTTTGACATCAAGATAACGATCAACAATCACTATAGCGCGGCATTTGTTGAGCCCGATGGCCAGCGAACGCAACGTGGATACGGAGTGGAGACAATCGACAAGTTCATTCGTGAAGTGGCTTACGTGGAATTCGGCGGTCCGGCAGATCAGCGAGGTCAGAGGCTCAGCGAAGCACAGGGTTATAGCTATAATGACATGTCGGCTGATCGACAAACGGTGGCCGCGATTCAGGCCATGGAGGCAATTCTTGCTCGGCACGCCGCCGGGCAACCGGATTGCGTGGTTCGTGTCAATGATCCTCGCGGTGGTTTGGTGCTGGAAGTTCCAGGTAGCTCGGCAGTTGAAGTGCTGTATTCCCCTCGCGTTTAGTAAGGTAATAATTCGAAATGGCTACATTGGTCGCTCCGCTGGAAGCAAACTGTATTCAACATCCGGGCGAGCCAGAGTCCAACAACTGGCGCGAACGTACGGTTTGTGCAGAACCCAGGACTCTGCGGACCTTTACGCCCTCTCAAGCGGTCATCGCTCGCAGCGCGGGCAGTTATCATTTCACTCCCGAAGGTCGCAAGCTGGCCGATTTTTCATCAGGCGTTTTGGTTTCTAACCTAGGGCACAATCCGGCGCGTTGGTGGCGACGCGTTATGGAATATTTGCAGCTTTCCGGACTCGACAAGTGTACGAGCGATTTTATTGCTGCCTCACCGTTGACCGCGTACAACGCGATTACACCGCTGGAAATCGAAGCCTCGGAACGATTGCTGGCGAATATGAAGGCGCAGCCGGGTGGTGGGCGCATGGAACAAGTGCTTTGGGCTGCCAGCGGTAGCGAAGCCATCCAGAAAGCTCTTTGGGCATCGCTCGCGCAAAATCGCGATCGCAACATGATACTCGCGACTCGGGGAGGATTTCACGGCAAGAAAGGCCTAGCGGGAGCGGTCACGGGCAGCGAAACGGACAAAGAACGCGATCCACGCGTGCGATTCATTAGCTTTCCGAAGCAAGAGTGCATCAATGTCACTCGACGCAAACAGCCGCTCGATTTGCAACCCTATCGCGACGAACTAAGGAAGCTGTCCGACGAAATTGGCGATCGCATTTGCTGTTTAATCACGGAACCCTACCTTGGTGGCGGCGGCTCATTTCATCCCCAGCCCGAATATATGCAATTGCTGGAGCAGTTTTGCCGCCAGCACGGTGCGCTATTTATTCTCGACGAAATTCAAGCGAACTTCGGCCGGACAGGACCGATGTACGCATACACTCAATATGGCGTCGAACCCGATATCGTTTGTTTGGGTAAAGGCTTGGGCAATGGTGTCCCCGTAGCGGCCGCAGTCGGAGGCCGTGATATATTTGACGCGATGTCCTACGGTGAAGGATCGGATACTTGGAGCGCGAATCCGCTTTCATCCGCTGCCGTGTTAGCGACTTTGGACGAGTTCGAACGCGAGGACGTCATTGGCCACGGTAAGAAATTGTCGCAGCGCATCGAAGCCAGCCTGCTGCGTTTACTGGAATCCGGTTTGGTGGCGCACGTTCGCGGGGAAGGTTGTGTTTGGGGGATCGAATTCAAAGCGACCAGCAACCATTTCGCCGACGAAGTGGCTATAAAAGTGGTTGAAGCGTGCTACCGTGGGAATGGCGCTGGACTAGCGATTCACCTGCTGGGCCCATTGGCGGGCAAAGTGGTGCGCGTTAGCCCGCCGTTGACGATGCCGCTCAATGAGGCGGACACGTATCTTGACGCGATGTTGGGTATTTTGAGGGATTTGGTAAAACAACTCTGAGAAAATAATGTTTTTTAAAAGATTCCGTTGCAAAAAGTTGGTTATCCGAGGATAATCCGCCGTATGCGCCCCATGGAATCTAATTTAGCCGATGCTTGCTTGCGAAGGGAAAAATGATGCCGAATAAGGAATCGTGGACTACCCGATGGATGGTTTTGATCGGATTGCTGACTGCTTCCATAAGTTTCGCAGCGGACGTCGCAAAAACTGACGCAGAAACCAAAATGAAAGAAGCACCTGGATTGGGAGATCCGGGAACGCTGCAATCCATTCAGATCGAAACTGGACGCACCGCCGATGGACACGTAGTCCTTGCCGGTCGCGACTCCTACCAGCAGTTGATTGTCACAGGCATCTATTCCAGCGGCCAACAACGCGACTTGACTCGCAAAGTCAAATACTCGCTGAATAAAGAAGGTATCGCTGCGGTAACCGAAAATGGTTTTGTTATTCCCGTTGCTGAAGGGGCCGTGCACTTGCGTGCTGAAGCGGCACCTGGAGTCGATGCGTCGCTGGTATTCGACATTACCCGTATCAAGCAAGACGTCAGGGTTAATTTTCCCAATCAGGTTGTTCCAGTTTTTACCAAATACGGATGCAACAGCGGAGGCTGTCATGGAAAATCTGGCGGTCAGAACGGATTTCGGCTGTCGCTGCTAGGGTTTGAACCCACCGAAGACTACGAATACCTGGTCAAGGAATCCAAAGGGCGACGATTGTTTTTTCCTTCTCCAGAACAGAGTCTGTTGTTGACCAAGGCGGTTGCGCAAGTTCCCCATGGAGGAGGTCAGCGGATCGATGCGGATTCGCCGGCCTATACGCTCATGAAAAGATGGATTGAACAAGGCGCGCCGTATGGAAATGCAAGCGACCCAATGATTACCCATGTAAAGATGTACCCTGAGTACCGATTAATGAGTCGTCGCGGCAGCCAGCAGTTAACCGTGCTTGCTCACTACACAGACGGTACGATCGAAGACGTTACGCGGATGACGCAGTTCGATTCCAACGATCAAGAAATGGCTGAAGTTTCCACCACGGGATTAGTAAATACTTCGGATCTTACCGGCAGCGTCGCGATCATGGCTCGCTATCAAGGTAGTGTGGCGGTCTTTCAGGCCACGGTACCGCTCGGCATTCCCGTGGAGCACCTGCCACCAGCCAAGAATTATGTCGATGAATTGGTATTCGGTAAACTGAAGGACCTCGGACTGCCACCATCGAAACCTGCCGAGGATGCAACATTCTTGCGACGAGTGAGCGTGGATATCGCCGGTCGACTTCCAAGCTTGCAAGAAACGGATGAATTTCTTGCGAACAAAGATGCGGGCAAGCGCCAGAAGTTGATCGATAGCTTGCTAGATTCCACCGACTATGCAGACTACTTCGCAAGCAAATGGAGCGCAATTCTTCGCAACAAGCGCAAAGCGGCTCCTGATCGCCGAGCCACTTTTGCATTTCACGCTTGGATTCGCGATTCATTCTTACAAAACAAACCTTACGATCAATTCGTTTCCGATATCATCGTGTCCTCGGGACAAGCCGACCGCAATGCTCCGGTTGCTTGGTATCGAGAGGTGAGCGACCAAGCGGCTCAAGTTGAAGATACCGCACAACTATTTCTAGGTTTGCGCATTCAATGTGCGCGCTGCCACCATCATCCATTTGAGAAGTGGAGCCAACAAGACTATTACGGCTTCTCCGCGTTTTTTGCGCAAGTTGGACGAAAGAAGGGAACTCAGCCCGCACTAGATCGAGTGTTCCATCGACCTGGGATTGCTCAAGCGCAGAATCCAAAGACGAATCAAATGGTCAAGCCAACAGGTTTGGGCTCCAAGGCGCTGGATATTCCTGCCCAAGATGACCCCCGACAAGCATTGGCGGGTTGGATGTCGGATTCTGCCAATCCATTTTTCGCCAAGGCTTTGGTCAATCGATATTGGAAGCACTTTTTCAGCCGAGGACTAGTTGACCCGGAAGATGACATGCGGGTCACGAACCCTGCTTGCAATCCCCTATTGCTGGATGCGCTGGCACAGGATTTTGTCGCGCATGGGTTCGATCTGAAACATTTGATCCGCACGATATGCAACTCCAGCACCTATCAGTTGAGTGCCGAGCCCAATGATTGGAACCGAGATGATAAACAGAATTTTTCGCGTTACTATCCCAAGCGATTAAACGCAGAAGTGCTGTTGGATTCGATCAACCAGGTAACAGACACCACAACGAATTTCGGTGGAGTCCCCGTTGGGACACGCGCGACGCAGTTACCAGATAATGGATTCAATTCATACTTCTTAACCGTTTTCGGACGACCAGAATCGAGCAGCGCCTGCGAATGCGAACGATCTTCGGATGCCAATCTAGCGCAGAGCTTGCATTTGCTGAACTCTGCCGAAATTCAAGGCAAACTCACCGCCGAGGATGGTCGCGCATCGAAACTGAGCGCTGATAAGAATCGGCAAGCCAAAGACAAAATCCGCGATTTGTATCTGCTGAGTTTCTCTCGCGAACCCAATGAACAAGAACTTGGAATCGCGATTGGCCACATTGCCAAGAAAGGCGATGTAAAAACCAGCTACGAAGACATCGTTTGGGCACTGATCAATACCAAAGAGTTTCTATTTAATCACTAGTCAATCACGTTGAATGCACCAACTCGCGGAAAGGTGATCTCGGGGCAGAAGCTGGCTGTATTTCTGGTTCTTTCGCTAGCGTTGACTACTTTACTGGTGATCTTCTGCCTGGCAACCTACGGCGAGCTGACGGCGATTCGAAATCAGCGTGACCAATGCTGGCGGCCGCTGGCAGGATTGCTGGATGCTCGGTATCGAACTCTTGAAAAACTCATTGCCAGTGGTGTCGATCACAGACAGATCGACATGCGCTGGCAGATCGACATGCGCTGGGGCGAGAAATGGCGTTCCGCGCTCGACCATTTCCGAGCGATTTCGGGTTCAAGCGAACAAGAACTAGCCGCACAGGAAGTCGAAAACCTGCTTCGAGATCTTCAAGGGTCGGTAACGGATTCCAAGTTGCAACAGGAAATTAGCCAGACAATTTCACTGGCGGCCGATATTCGGCAGCAGATTTCGACAGCTTCGACCGAATACCGACAGGTAGTCAATAGAGAACGCATACTATTGCGATCGATCGGTGGCAGACTGTTGGATACATTTCTAGTCCTTCGGCCGCCGCGTGAATTTCGCGTTACCGGATTGCCAGGAGACGTTGGAAGTTGACTGTAGTTTCAGTTTATCAAGATGCGGGTTATTGCCCAAATCCGATCTTCGAACCATCAAGAATTAGCTATGCTAGTTAACGTGGAGTTTTATGGAATTCCTCGTTCCAGGGCGCAAGTTCCCAGTGCCAGTGCCACAGGTGTGACCTTGGGTGAAATCTTGCAGGACCTAGCCGCACGATTTCCGGCTCTGGGAGAAACCTGTTTTCATGGCTCGTTATTGAAACCGGGATTTGTGGCCAATCTACGCGGCGATCGATTCGTTTCTGACCCAAATACAGTTCTCCAAGACGGTGACAAATTACTCTTGCTTTCGATGGACGCCGGAGGATGAATACTCCGGGCTACCATGGCCGGTACTTGCGAGTTGATCTGACGACCGCACAGGCCAGTTCCGTAGCGATCCAACCCGATGTGCTGCGCCAGTTTATCGGTGGCAGCGGACTGGGAGTTTACTTGTTGCTGCACGAAGGAGCTGCGGTCGTCGATCCCTTGGCGGTTGCAGCTCCGATTGCGTTTGTTTTTAGTCCGCTGGTAGGAAGCCCACTGACAACCTCTGCAAAATTCGCGGTTGTCTGCAAAAGTCCACTTACCGACCGCATCAACGATTCGCTTGCGGGCAGCGCATTTGCGATAGCGGGCAAGCGTACCGGATACGATGCAATTCTGCTGACCGGTCGAGCCAGCAAGTTGTCGGTCTTGTTGATCGACGATGAGCAAATAGTCATCGAGCCTGCCGAAGAACTGGCAGGTCTAACGAATCGCGAGACTCAGGCTGCCGCTGGCCAGCGCTATGGCGCCGAATATCAAGTGGCCTCCATCGGCCCTGCCGGCGAACGGATGATTCGCTACGCTACGATTTCCCATGATGGCCGACACGCAGGCCGGGGAGGCGCAGGCGCTGTTCTGGGTGCAAAGAACATCAAAGCAATCGCGGTTCGCGGCAAACAACGCGCTGCTTGGGCCGATCCGCAAGGACTCGTTCAATTCGCTAAAGAACTTTCAGAAAGGTCATTTGGGCCGGCCACCGCCAAGTATCGCGAATTAGGGACCGCTTCCAATTTGTTGCTCTTCAACCGCTTGAATGTCTTGCCAACTCACAATTTCCAAAATGGCAGTTTCGTTGGCGCGGAGATGATTTCTCCGGAACAACTTCGCGTGGCCCGAGAGCAAACGCGTTCGTCATGCGCGGCGTGCACGATTGGCTGCGAGCATTTATACGGTTTGTCCGGTGGCGGTTCGGTGCGGCTGGAGTATGAGAATCTCTTTGCCCTTGGTCCACTGTGCGGAATTGCCGATTCCGAATCCGTGCTTCAAGCTTGCCGGCTGTGCGACGACCTCGGATTGGACACGATCAGCACCGGCGGGACAATTGCATTCGCGATGGAATGCGCGCAACGTGGTTTCATTGATGCTCCCTGGTTGCAGTTCGGCGATGGAGCTTCGATGCTCCGAGCGATCCAGATGGTCGTCGATCATCACGATCCGGATCATCCTGTGGCAGAGAAAGCAAGTGTCGGTAATGGCAGTAGCTGCGGGAACATTGGCAGCTTGCTGGCACTGGGCAGTCGGCGCATGGCACTCGTTATCGGCCAGGACACGATACATTTTGCTCCGCAAGTGAAGGGATTGGAGATTCCCGGCTACGACCCGCGCGGCTTGCAAATGATGGCACTTGGTTTTGCGGTCGGCACTCGCGGCGCCGATCACAATCGGTCTGGGGCGTATGAAATCGACTTTTCCGAAGCAGTCGATCGCCGAGATGTTCGACCTGAGTCGGTGGAGTTGGCGATTGAGACCGAGGATAAGGCGGCCGTCATGGATTCGCTGATCTTATGCAAGTTCTTGCGCGGCGTGCTGACGGATTTCTATCAAGAGTCGTCGGAAATGCTGAGGTTAGTTACGGGTTGGAACATCACTCCTTACGAACTGCGCGAGGTGGGCCGCCGCATCGTCAACGCGAAGAAAAAGTTCAATATCTTGGCTGGATGGACTCCCCAAGAAGACACTCTGCCCGAGCGATTGTTGTGTCAAACAGTTCCCGAGGACGCGCGTGCGAGACTGACGCCCGAACGGCTGCGGTCGTTGATAACAGCCTACAATCTCGCCCGCGGCTGGAATGCCGAAGGATGGCTGGAAGTTTAAAGCATGCCTAGCGAAATTCGATCCGTCGCGGACAGAATTGCTGAAGACGCTGGGGATCGATTTCGACTCCCAAGCCGGGTCGATTGGGAATCGCGAGCATACCGTCGGCGTCGACGATGAAAGGCTCGATAGTTAGTTGGTCGATATATGCGCAAGGAGTCAGGTATTCTACGTAGCGCGCGTTGGGGAGAAAGGCGGAGATTTGCAGATCTGCCGCGAGGCCGATCGCCGTATTCCAACCGTGTGGTACGACCTGCACGTTATGATCTTGAGCCAGCCAGGCGATGCGTCGAAACTCGCTCAGTCCGCCATTCTTGGTGCAATCGGGCTGAATAATGTCGACCGCGTGACGCTCCAGCCACGGTTGAAAAGCCTGTCGACGTGTGAGTACCTCGCCGCCTGAGATCGGTACCGGTGAAACGCGTGTGAGTTCAACAAACCCATCGATGTCATCTGGTGGCAGAGCTTCTTCAAACCAGACGATATTGTAGTCGGCCAGCATGGCCGCTGTATTGCGAGCCCAATTGGTTCCATGTGGCCAGAACTGTTCGCTGCCTCCGGCATCGACCATCAACTCCACTGAGTCGCCGACGGTCGACCGCGCGGTTTGAATCAGCAATTCGTCGAACGCGCGATCACGTCGGCCAAATGGTCGCCAACCCATCTTGATCGCTCGAAAACCGCGATTGACGACGCTTTCCAGATTCGCTGCCAGTTGGTTGGGTTCATCGAACAAAATTGATCCATAGGGTTTGATTCGTTGCCGATGATTGCCTCCCAAGAGTCGCGAAACGGGTTGATTACAAGCCTTACCCATGATGTCCCACAGCGCGATGTCCAGTCCGCTAATCGCGTGCGTCACCGCGCCTCCTCGTCCCTGCCAGAATGTTGACTGGTGCAATTTCTCGGAAACTCGTTCCGGTTCCACTGCAGATTCACCCCGCAGCAACGGCCACAATAGCTCGATCGCACCTTCGATCAATTTGCCTGAAGTAAAACAACTGCCATAACCGACCATCGACGAATCGGTAAACACGATCAACAACGTATGCAAGTTCTCTTGCGGAGCGTGGCCTTGTGGCCAACCGCCATCGACTGTGGCCCCGGTAAGAGGACAGACGTCCACTCCTGTGATCTTCAAGATATCCGCTCCCTGTATAGCAAACGACGGTAACAACGATCCTATTACGCGAAACTGAATATGTACTTGTGGTGGATAATATTAATGCGGCGGCGCGATTTGTTCGAGGGTCTATGGCACTCTTGATAGTCGGCCAACGACCGATCCTAGCGGGCTGAGCAGCAGCGCCGGCAAGAGTAACAGATCGCCGACGATTGCACCGATCAAAATCGTAATCATCAATTTGGCAAACTGCTGAGTCGGCAGAAATTCCGCAAACAGAAAAGGAGCCATGGAAAGGCAAGCGATCAACGTCGTATGAATCATCGCGGCAGAGCATGCTTGAAAAGTCTCCAAAACCGCGTCCAACCTTGAACGGCAACGTGGAAGCGCCTGCATATACCAGCAAACAAAATGAAGAGTATCGTCGACGGCTATTCCCAGCGCCAGGCTCGCCGTAAGTATGCCAGCGATATCGAGGTCTTGTCCCATCCAACCCATGTAACCAAACGCCAGCGTTACCGGCAAGACGTTGGGGACCATGATCAGCAGGCCTCCCCAAATACTCCGCGTGACCAACATCATGATTGGAGTAATCAACAAAAATGCGGACAAAAAACTGGCTGCCAGATCCGACAGCAAAGTAATTTGCGTCGCGTGCACCAGGGGAAATAATCCGGTAAATTCTGCCGTAGGAGCGTCGGTATCGGAGCCGGTCTGCAGTACCTCTCCTGTCGCGGCCGCAATCAATTGAGTCAACGTGCCGTAGTCCTGTTTACTGGTCGCGGAAACTTTTGCCAACACGCGCCAGATCTGTTGGCCATTTTTCTCGACCACCATGCGATTGCTGGCCAGCAGTGGATATCCATTCTCTAGAGAACGTCGCAAAGCAGCTCTCTTGACAACCGCGCTGATTGCGCTAGATTCCGACCAACTTGGTAGGAAGGTCGCCGCCGATGCAACTCCGCCAACCGTCGGCAATTGGCTCAGTCGTTGCTCCACGCGCGCCACCCAGCGCACTCGATCGAATGTCTTTGATGAATCTATCGAGCCGAATCGCAACAGCACTTCGACGGTCGCGATGGGTCCCAAATGCTGTTCAATCCAAGCCATATCGACGTTGACTTTGCTCGTGCCGGGAAACATATCGCGAAACTTGGTCGAAGTGCGCAGCGCGAGAACGCCTCCCAGCGACGCCACCAGCGCTACAAATCCAATCGCGGAAATGAGATTTGCATTTCGGCCGAGCATGTGTACATAGGCTTGTATGGAAAATCGCCCGTGCTTGGTCGATGATTCAGGGCTAATCGGCTGCGAGCAACCGCTGCTCGCTGAACTCGTTCCAAACCACTGAACGATCGCAGGGAAGGCCAACAACAGCGCTGCGGTTGCCAAGCCGAGCCCCACGGCGCTGTAAACTCCAAACTGCCGGACCGGAGCAAGCTGGCTGGTCAACAGCGATCCCATCCCCATCATCGTCGTCAGACTGGAAAGCAAACATGGCTTCCATCCGAGCGACAGAGCGCGCACACCTGCACCTTCGATTTTGGTCCGAGCACATTCGGTGTAGTAGTTGACGAGGTGGACTGCACCCGACAACGTCAGCATGAAAACTAACGTCGGCAATACGATCAGCACGGCGCTAAACTGCTGGCCGGTGTAGTACACCAGTGCGACGGCCATTAATTGCCCAAATCCGGCGAGTACCAAGACTACGATCGCTCGGCGCAATCCTCGCATAGCCAGCCACGACACCGTTAACCCCAGAAAACTCGACGGCAACACTAATTGAGTAAAGCTGTCCTCCGCCGCTCGATCTACAGCATGGGCCTCCAAAACCGAACCAGCCAATCGCAAGTTCTGTGCGCCTAGATTGCTCGTTTGCTCAGCGGCAGCGAGCAGTGCGTTAACCGTTTGCGCTTGATTCGCCACGCCGTGACTGGAGACGTTCGCGATGATTGCTGCCGTGCCATCGGTGCCAAGCATCACACCGCGCAGTCTTCTTTCAGCCTCTTCGCGCGATAGTTGCAATGGTGGCTGCGTCAGCGTCAAGAGCATTGAGGCGGACGATTCCAGCGAGTGAAACAAATGCGGAGTTGCTGAGTCCACCAACCGAACTTGATTCTGAAACGCTGCCAATCTTGGATCGTCGACGCGGCAACCATCCCAAGTAATCAGCACGACTTGGTCGTTGCCAAACGCATCCACAAATGCTTCGTAACGCTGCCTCTCGGGTGTCTGCTGCGGCAACCATTGGTGGACTCCCGACGATCCAATCGGAATGTGAACAGCCGCCCAAACCCCCGGTAAAAACAGTAGCAAAACCAGATAAAGTGAAATCCGTGAAAGCAAAATCAAACCAAGCTACCATCCCATATCGAAATTTGGTAATCCGCATTGAAATACTGCGCGAGCTCTATCATAACTTGCAGCACCAAGCATTGGAGGTCACGCGTTCAAAATTCAAAATTGGCGGTGGAGCGTTGTGCCTAAAATTATTCCAAGTCCCGCCAATTTTGAATTTTGAACGCGTGACCTCCAATGCTTGGTGCTGTAAGCATTTTTCCGACGCCGCCAACCTGGGCACTGAACTTGTGCGTAGCCGACTACAATTACTACAATTGAAGCGCGGTGGCAAAGTATGATGAACGGGACGTTGAAATTGAACTAACCACTTCGGCTCAATTCGGTGTGCAAACACTCTTGTTGGCGATAACGATGCGATCACTTAGCTACTTAACAACTTTGATCCTATCGATTTGCGTTGCCAGTATTTCCCTCAGCAACATGCAAGTCCATGGTTCTGATACGAGCGAACAACTTGCATTCTATGAGACGCATATTCGACCGTTGCTTTCACGGCGCTGCTATCAATGCCATTCAGACCGCGCGGACAAACGCGAAGGTGGCCTTCGATTGGACGATCGCGATGCAATGATGGGGGGCGGCGACAGCGGGCTGGCGATCATGCCCGGCGATATCGACCAGAGTCTGCTGGTCAAGGCAATTCGTTACGCTGACACGGATTTGCAGATGCCGCCCACCGAAAAATTACCTGCGGAGGACATCGCCAAGATTGAGACTTGGATTCGCCTGGGAGCGATAGTTCCAGCCAATTCTCGCTCAACCGCCGGTATCGCCGAACCCTCGGATCCGCAAGCTGGCCGCAACCATTGGGCTTTTCAGCCGCTGGTTCAAATGCCTGTGCCGCAAGTCACCGACGTCACATGGAAGAACTCGACCATCGATCAGTGGTTGCAAGCGTATCGAGAACGCCAAGGGTTGCGACCAGTGGCGCTCGCCGAACCGATGGATTTGCTGCGTCGAGTTTCATTTCAGTTGGTCGGACTGCCACCGACGGAATCGCAAATCGCTAAGTACTCGCGGAGTCCAACTGACGAGACTTACGCGTTGCTGGTCGACGAACTGCTGGCATCGCCCCAGTTTGGACGCCGCTGGGGACGACACTGGTTGGACTTGGCTCGCTATGCCGATTCCAACGGGCTAGATGAAAATTTCTTGTTCCGCGAGGCTTGGCGGTATCGAAACTGGGTACTCGATGCGGTCAACGATGACATGCCGTACGATCGATTTCTCACCGAGCAGATCGCGGGTGACTTGCTCCCATACTTGTCGATCGACCAGCGAGATCGCCAGCGGACCGCGGCTGGTTTCTTGGTGGTTGGTCCCAAGGTTTTATTGGGCGTGAATCCGCAAAGGCAGCTCATGGACGTAGCCGACGAACAAATCGAAACAGTTGGACGCGCGGTACTCGGCCAAACTATAGGGTGCGCCAGATGCCACGATCACAAATTCGATCCAATTCCGACCGCCGACTACTACGCGCTGGCAGGGATTTTCACTTCGACGCGCGTCATGGAAAAACGTCACATGCTCAATGAGCAACGTTTGATGGAACGACTGGTCGGGCTGGACGAAAAAGGTGAAGAACTGGACGACGCGTACGAGAAATTTTGGCGCGAACAGCCCAAGCTAAAGTCTCGCCGGGACAAAATCAAAAACGTTTTGGAAATCTTAAAGAAAGACGATGCCAAAGCCACGGTGGATTTACTTGCCTCGGATGCTGAGTTCTTCGCGGACGGCGCCAAAAATTCCGAGGCAAATCTTGCGGATCGTATTGCGGCTCAGTCGGCGCTGCTGAAGGAAATCAACGAGATCCTCAGCAAACCACCAGCAATTCCGCCACGCGCGATGATTCCTGCGGACGTTGAGGAGCCCGCCGACGAATCAGTGCGTCGAGCTGGTCGATTTGACGATTTGGCCGACCGAGTTCCGCGTGGATTTTTGAGAGTAGCATCGCTTGAATCTAATGCGCCGATTCCATCCAAGTCCAGTGGTCGGCTGGAATTGAGCCACTGGCTCACGAACCCACAAAGCCCGTCCGGTTGGCTAGCGGCTCGCGTGCTGGCCAATCGCGTTTGGCACCATTTAATGGGGCGCGGACTGGTCCGAACGGTCGACAATTTCGGCAGAACTGGCGAACAGCCCAGCCATCCAGAGTTGCTGGATTTTCTCGCTGCGGAATTGATTGAGAGTGGTTGGTCGCTCAAGCAGCTAGTGCGCAAAATCGTCCTTACACGTTCGTTTCAATTAAGTTGCCAGTACGATTCGGAATTCGCAGCGGTCGATCCCGACAATCGATTCTTCTGGCGAGCGAATCGGCGCCGACTCGATCCCGAATCGCTTCGCGATGCTATGCTCTTCGCCGCTGGCCAGCTCGACTTGAGCAACATGGAATCTACGGTATCGTATCTTGGCGATCAAGCGACTGCGGTAGGCAAAAATCTCGTGCGGCGTCGAACCGACTTTCCATGCCGCAGCGTTTTTCTACCTGTGATTCGCAATGATCTCCCAGAATTGTTCGATGTATTCGACTTTGCCAATCCCCAGGCAACAACTGGCGCGCGGCCGGTAACCACGGTACCCACGCAGGGTCTGTTTATGCTCAATGACCCATCGGTGCTCGCGGCCTCGAAGGAAATGGCACGTCGCGTAGTGCGCGAATCAAATTCACCAGATCTCCAAGCGAGGGTCGAACACATGTTTGAATTGGCGCTCGGTAGCCGGGGTTCCATGGCTGAACGTCAAGCCATAATCGACTATGTGCAAACAGAAGAGAATCGCTTGCGAACCAGCCAAACATCGGACGCTTCCGAAATTGCCTTGGTACTTGCTTGCCATGCAGTACTAGCGTCCAGTCAGTTCCAGTATCTCGAATAGCTAGGGGACTCACGCGTGTCGTGCAACCAATTCTACAAGCAATATTCGCGGCGTGCGCTGCTGCAACGCAGCGCGTGTGGTTTTGCGCAAGTGAGCTTCGCCGCACTGGCTGGCCAGCGACTGTCTTTGGCATCTCACAAGGATGCCAGCGGCCGATTGACTAGTGGCACGCACTTGGCGCAGCGTGCAAAACGCGTCATTTTTTTGTTCATGTGGGGCGGACCAAGCCACGTAGATCTTTTCGATTACAAACCGCGGTTGAATGCCTTCGCTGGTCGCCAGGTTACAGCGGAAGCGTTGGGAGGCAAGAAACCACCAGGAGGCGAGATACTCGGTTCTCCCTTTCGATTCTCGCAGCACGGGCAAAGCGGCCTGTTGATCAGTGAACTGTTCCCGCGTTTGGCCACTCATGCCGATCGGTTGTGCGTGATTCGTTCCATGCATACCGACGGTTCGGCCCACGGCGAAGCACTGTTGAACTTGCATACAGGGCATTCGAATTTGGTTCGTCCCAGTGTCGGTGCATGGATTAGCTATGGTTTAGGGAGCGAGAACGAAGACTTGCCCGCTTTCATAACGATCTCGCCGCCGCGTGGGCACGGTGGAATTCAGAATTATGGCAGTGCATTCTTGCCAGCCATTCACCAAGGGACGGCCATCGGGTCCGCTGAGACTCCGATAACGCAAGCTAAGATTTCAAACATCGGCAATTCCTCAATCGATCGAACACAGCAGCGTGCGCAGTTGGATCTGATTCAACAGCTCAATCGCCAACATCGCGACGTGGCGGGTCAGGATGAAGGTATCGATGGCTTGATAGCCAGTTACGAATTGGCCTACCGCATGCAATCGACAATTCCGCGAGTTATGAGCCTCGACGATGAATCCGCCGAGACGCTTGATTTGTACGGCGTTGGAAAACAGCCGACCGACAATTTCGCGAGACAGTGTTTGTTGGCTCGCAAGTTTTCTGAACAGGGTGTGCGTTATATCCAGGTATCCACAGACTATACGTGGGACCATCACAAGAAGAATAACGAAGGTTTGATCAAAGAGTGCGCCCAAGTCGACCAGCCGATAAGTGGCTTGTTAACCGATTTGGCGCGACGCGGGTTGCTCGACGATACGCTCGTTATTTGGGGAGCCGAGTTTGGTCGGACTCCCACAGTCGAAAACGGGGATGGCCGCAATCACCATCCACACGCTTTCAGTATGTGGATGGCAGGCGGAGGAGTGCGCGGAGGACTCGCTTATGGTGCAACCGATGACTTTGGGTTCCGCCCTGTCGAAAATGCTGTCCACATGCACGACTTGCATGCTACACTTTTGTTTGCTCTGGGAGTCGATCACAAACAACTGACGTTTCGCCACGCTGGCCGCGAATTCCGACTGACAGATGTCTACGGCAATGCAGTGCGGGAATTATTTGCATAACAACTCTATTATCTATTAGTCAGACGCGCGAAATGCGCAGCTACTTAGCAGCGGCAACATGCGTGACGATTTCCTGGTGGTCAAAACGGACTTTAGGTAGGGTTGCCGACTTATCATCCACATGTCGGTATCCCAGTGCGCAACCAACAATCGCCGAGTAATCGCTGTCCGTCAATCCGAGCAGTCGGTCGTAGGCCTCCGTATCGATTCCTTCCATGGGACAGGCATCGACACCAAGCATTGCGGCAGAGGTCATGAGCTGGCCCAAAGCGATGTAGACCTGGCGCGCGTTCCAATCGAGATGCTTCCCTTCGGACTGCGCGATCGACGCCAACAAGAGCTTGCGAAAACCAGCCAACGACTCCGTCGGTGTTCCCCGAAGTTTGGTGATACTAGCCAGATAGTGATCGATATAGTGCTCATCCAGCGAACGGCGAGCGGCCAATACCACCATGTGCGAACAATCCTTGGGCTGCGATTGTCCCCACGAAATTGCCGGCAATTGAGCCTTGGTACCAGCATCTGTGATTACATAAAAATGCCACGGCTGGAGCCCGTAGCTGCTGGGCGAGAGCACCAGCGAACTCTCTACCGCACGCCAAGTGCGCGTGTCGATCACTCGAGTCGTATCAAATCGCTTGACAGCATATCGCCAACGAAGCTGGTCGGTTACTGTTTCAGGTGAAGTAGGGTTCACGTGCGGTTTACCTTTTCAGATAGGAAACGAACAGTTTTTCAGCGCAAGGGTACCTGCTCGCCCTGGATCGCAATTTCCAAGCAACTCAGTTGGAGGCGATTGACTGCCGAGTCCAACCCTGGCTGATGTTAAATCTCGAGGAAAAGTCGTGCGGGGTCCTCGATGATTTCCTTGACGGTTTTGAGGAAC
>SYJV01000073.1 GCA_005798335.1 Planctomycetaceae bacterium
CACTTCCTTACACTGCTTCTGATTTTCACTCCAATGCGCTAAACCTCGCCGCAATGCACCCTACGCTTTCGGCACTAACCAATCCCCTTTTTTCCGTTAGCCCAGTGGCTAGAAATTCCACTTGCCGTTGAACCAAGACATACCATCGCTTTGCTTCAAGCCGGCAGCTTTCTCCAAATCCACGCCAAACGAAATTGCAATTTGTCCATCAACAGTCGCTTGCTGTCGCCGTGAGGTATCGAAAGCAACAATGGCTTTGTCAAAAAGCAAACCGAATTCCATTTTTTTTGACTCAGTCCTTACCCAAGTAAACTGCAAGGCATCTTTTAACTCGAGGTTTATAACGAGATACTCAGTTGAGTTGCTTGAATCTTTCGGACTCAAGTCAACCACCCACTGGTATTTACCTTCGAGTTTCTTACTTTCATTTCTCGCGATGAGAGCAAATAAACCGTCTAGTGTCTCAGGAGCTTTGGTTTGTATCTTGGCGACTATCGCCTCTAATGAATCCGCCAAGCCTCCCAGGTCTGACAAGGAAATATTCACATGTGGAATGGTACCCGCAAAATTAAGCTGCCGAGCCTGTTCAGCAGCTTGTGCAAATAGGCTCACTAGCGACGAACCTGCCTCGCCAGCTACTTTCAGTTTGTTAAGTGCATCGGGAAGTTGAGTACCGTCCACAGTCACTTGGAAATTGTGAAGGTCGATTTCGCACTTCGCATCCAAAGGCCGCACGGTGCCACCGAGTTTCAATTGACTAGTTTGGTCAAGAGTTGGTGGCGAAATGTTATCAAAGCACAGCATCTCTCCAGCGTTTTTCTCGAACGAACAACTTGCGGCGACTTTGGCGCTAAACTTTCCATTAAACTGAGGCTGGATGTCGAGGAACCCGAATGAAAACGGTTTGAACCTGGGAGATGTAACCCGAATGGACACGCTTGCCTGCGCTTTTGTTGGGCTTATTGAAATCCGATCGCGCGCCCAGGTCTTGCCGTGCAAGGGAAGTCCGATAATTACTCCATTGTCGTCCATATCGGTACCAAGCAAGCCGAGTGCCATCGCAAGATGATATCCATCCCTGTCGATTTCTCCCGAGTCTTTCCGATGTGGCACGATTCTGAATCGTGGCCCATCGGATTTACTTGACGATTTCCCATTATTCGGTTGACTCTCTCTCAATGTGCGACCAGATTCGGACAACTTGAACCGGACATCGACATCGCTGCCATTGCCAACAATACTCTCGCCTGATGGTTTGGAAAGCTCGATGTCAACTTCACAACTCTTAAGCTTGGCGCTCAATTTTTCAAAGTTAACGAGCTCAGTCCCCGAAAGTTCAAGCTGTTTGGCAGTCCCATTGCTGAAATGGACTGCGACGACTCCTTTAGCGTTTCGCGCTTTTAACACGTAGTCCTTCCATGCCGGAATTGCGATGAGAGGACTCGTTGAATGAAACTGAAAGTCGCTTGCCAAAGTATTTAGGTCAAGCTGAATTTTGAACGGCTCGACCTTGAAACTGGCATCGAAGCTGGCTTGGGCAGGTACAAACGTGATCTTCCAGATGGAACCCAACGATGAATTTCCGCTTGCTTGAAAGGCAAGACCTTTGAAATCGAAAACCACACGACCGGCTTCCAGCTTGATTGCGTGGGGACGAATCCATTCCGGTAAACAGTCTTTGAGCTGAGATATGTCAGGACTCAGAGATGGGTAGAACCGACTCGTCTTGCCATTTTGTTCGATAGCAATTCGACTTATCAAACTACGTTGAACATGTACGTGAAGCTGGTTGTTGACGACTTCAGCGCGAATGGCTTGAGCCAATTCCGGTGCGTATTGAGTAACTGCTTCGCGGAGTCGTTCGCCGATGGAACCAGCATCAGCGTTAACTGAAACGTCGATTCCATTCACAGTCACAGTTAGACCTTTGGCCGAATCAAAAGATTTGAGTGCAAAGGTCTCTTCCGACATGCACTTCCTGACACTTTCTAGAACGTCAATACGGAATTTTTCGCGGAAGGCTAGTAAGGAATTCAACGTAGAACCCGAAAGAACTGGAACTTGATACCCGCCAAAACCCTGCTCAGCCAGGATTGTTTGGATCGCATCGCCTAGCGAGCCAATTACTTCACCTGCGGCAGCGATGGGAGTGTGCAACGCAGACGATTTGTCAACAGCAACCAGCAAACTTTGCCAGTCTGGAGTCAGAAGGTCGATTTCTCGATCTCCGTTCTGATTGGACTTCGATTCTGTAATTGTTACTGGTCTGAGAGGAAGCGGTTTTCCGTGCATCAAGTTTGATTCAAGTTGCACTTCACAACTATTGCTTGTGAGCCGACAGTCCACCACGCTTGGTTGAGGAGTTTCGGACAGAGAAAACGGCATTCCGTGATTGAAGTCCAACTTGGATTCAAATTCAAAACTGCAGTTTTGCCCTTTGGTCACATTGAACCCGACCAGTCCGCAAACTGCCGCTCCGTATAACTCCTTCGGTTCGAAATTGGAAATTGCTTTTGAGTCAACGAGCTGAAGCTTCCAATTGCCCAATGTCTGACCATCGATACGGGCCGTCCACTTCGCGATACCAGTAACTGTTATCTTGGCCGACCCACTCGCTTCGATTGTCAACGACGCGCCACCGCCCGCATCTGAATCCGAAGAACTGTGAAACAGAGACGCATCTGCAATTTCCAAGTCAGCACTAATCGGATGAGTAATCTCAACTTCACCCGTGAAAATCCGTTCCGTATATGAACAGCTCTTCTCGATTTTCAACGACTCCTTTAGTTTCTCCAGATTCAAGCCATTCGCGCCCGAGGGCTTCAGGCATTGATACAAAAATGACTCGCCACTGTTAGCAAGTTTTGGCTTGCCAGAAATAGACTGCACAAATTCGACGTTCAAGAGCGACTCCAGGAGTTTCTTGATTGGGTCTGATGGTGCAGTTATTGAATGGACATTGATCTCGCCTGAGAAACCATTTAGCATCGCCGCCACGGTCGGTGCGAGATGATCGCCACTTGACAATTCTCTTGGCACATCCTGGGCTTGAAGTTCTTTGTTAATCTTCGCCCAGGATGTGTCGAACACATCATGCTGCCGATTGTTGAAGAGTCCAAGCTGACGTAGTCTCTGAATGACCGCGATCCGATTGAGATCGTCTTCTTTCGCCGTGATTCGCGAGGACATTTCGGATAGGTATCCGGGGGAGAGATCGATTTCGATGTTCTGCCCTTCAATGTTCACTTGGAGCGAAGGACTCGTCAGCGAAGGAGCAACAAACCAAAGCTGCGTATTCGCGTCGCGAACAAAGTAGTTGCCATCAATGAACTTACGTTCCGAATTGCCGGATTGCCAATCATCGAATTTAACCGATTTCGAACAGAGCGGGATCAAGTTTCCTCGCATGGCTTTGGGCCACGGGATCGAAAATGTATGCTCCTTGGAATTCCCCAGACCATCCTCGATATTGAGTTTAAGTTCGGTGCTTTTTCCCCATTTAGGAATGGAAGGCAGGGTGATCTCTGCTTCACAATTGACCGTTCCATTGCTGCCAATCGAATGGACATGTGGCTTGAGCCCATTTCCTTTGAGCGTTTCAGTAATCCTGCCTCCGTAAGGTCCGGCCCAGCGAACAACCACATATGGAAAGTGCTTTTCATCAAATGCAAGCTCGGGGCGTGGAACTTCCGAGTGTTTGGGATCTATCTTAACAACCTTCCTGATCAAGGCGACCTGTCTCCAAATCGCCGCAGGAATCTCCTTTACGGCCGCAGCGCGCAGATCACGAGCCTGGACAATACCGTCATTCGCTCGCGAAGACGCGCCTTTCGCTTCTGTGATTGCCGACGGATTCTCGGTGGCTATTTGGTCGGCGCGATCGAAAATTTCTCCATCTACGACTCGCCAATGAGCAAGCTCGTCTGTTTCGGTAATCCAACGGGCAATCGCGCGATCAAAGGAGAAACCACCACTGTCGCCATCTGAATCGGCTGCTTGGTTTTCGGGAGTCCAGCCGTATCGCTGGCGCAGAACTTCATTGGCCAATTTCTTGACTCCGGCCTGGACGTAAACTCTACATTGATCGTCGGTAGCAATTTCCCGAGACTGAGAAGCCGCTTGGGTAAGCGGCAAAACCCAAATCGCAACAGTGATCAAAACAATGGTCGATGCAAATCGGATCATTTGACACTTCCGATCGTCTTGGTAGGAACTAGAGGCACTATTGGTTTCGGAGACATCATCTTGGCTCGAAATTGGGCAGTGAGATTGGCAACCAATAGACTTTCAGGCCTGAAGGCGGATCTTGCACATTGCCACTTGAATTCGTTCCTTCTACTCTCCAACTGCTTCCCTTCGGAACGAACATTGAAGCTGATGAATGTCCAATCGAACTCCTTGCAATCAAGCGATTCTTTCCATTGGTTGCGCAGTACAAGTTAAACTCGGGAACAGGAGAATTTCCTGCTGTGTTCGCAAAAACCATTCCATCGGACTTCGCGTCATGTAACGTGTTGGGTTTTGCGCACGTGAACTGCCCGCACAGCGATTTACTTGCTAGATTAGCGACCCAATTCTTTAACCGATCGTTTTCTTGTTTAAGCTCATTCACGGATTTTTCTAGAACTGTGACTTGATCGACAAGTTTCTCCAGGCGAGCAACAAGTCCGTTCGACTTCCCATCATTCTCTTCACCAAAAGAAGTCCTCTGAAGGCACGAGGCCAACACTGCAACACTCAAAGTTAGCACCAGTTTATACATATTCTCTCTTTTCCTTTCGATTCTACGATTTATGGAAGCACGATGTCATTGCCAATTTACAGAGTTGATTGCGGAGCATCAAAAATTGCTTTATCACGGAACAAGCTGCATTGGCACCAATAGGATGGCTTTCGTTCAACTCGGCAACTCTGTAGAAGAGTGCAATTGGAACGCGCATAGCGTTCTGTAGCGAGGATACGCTTGAGGTTTGCATGATGTTGAACTACCTGCCCCGAACTCTGAAGTTGCGATTTTTCAGCAGCTGATTTACGGACGTTTGGCTTTGATGATCCAATGGATAGCAACGTTGATTGGTCGGGTTTCGACGTCGCCGCCGGTCGTAACTGAGTGCGCGTGATTGCCGTCAGGTGCAATCGTTTGCGAGTTCTCAAGTCCTGGCTCTACGGCTGGCCCACTTTTGTCCTTCAATCCAATCGACTCGTTTCCGGCGCGAAAAGACTGAACCACGCGATCAAATCCGTTGGGTTCGGCATGCTGGTGTTCCCCTTTCAGATCCGTCTCCAATTTCCTGTAGGTGGGAAGTGCGGTTGCAAATTCTTGCCACGTGCCGACGCCATTGGCTAGTTTTCGTTTGCGGACGTCTTTTTCGGATCGGTCGAAGGGCTGTGGGAAACGCGTTGTATGGCTTTCGGTGTCGATCCGCTTATCTGTGTCGACTCCACGCAAAAACATTCCTCGGAGGTCGGGGAGCAAGAAGGATTGTTCGTCGGGCGCTTTGCCGTAGAGTTCACCGATCGTTTCGAGGAGGTCGGGGTAGTCTGAGCGGCTTAGATTCGTACCTTCGCAAAGGCACCAGCCGTTGTAGACTTCAACTGGATTGCCACTGGCGTCTTTCGGCCAATGGCCGGCGAAGGCCATGATGGTGCCGATCGGTGGATCGTTGGCGATGATTTCAACATCCTGGACAATGCCGCGCCCGGGGATTGTTGCTCCGGTTGTAATTGCGAAGACTACTGCGACTGAAAGTGCAACGATGATCGCTCGTTGCGCGACTTGCATGCGTCGCAACTGGTGCTGGAACGATTCTGGCTGTTGTATGGTAGACATTTCGGTCTGGCTCACTTTCTCAATGGGCACTGTGCGCGTTGACGATATGCAAAAACCTTGTATCGATTTTGAATTCAAGTAGAAATTCGATACTAGAGTGGTCCCAATTTGCTTTGCATGATGCCTGCTGGATCGGTTACCTCAATTATAGCGCCGGGTCTTGATTGATAGGGAGAAACTACTCTGATTCTATCTACTCCTCGGGCATCGGCCTTCTCACCATGAAATATCAAATTCGCCTCGCCCGCACCGGCAGCGAGCGTAACCAGGTGCGCAGTGCCATTGTTAGGTGACTGGGGAACGCTGTACATACGCACGCGACTGTTCGTATTTTCAGGACAATCGATGATTACGCTGGAGTGGATATTGCCTACGCCATGAACTTCCAGTTGTTTTGCTACAACGAGTTTTCCTGAGTCCCATACCATGTTTTCAATGGGCTCTTTCGTAGCTGCATCGACAATCACAACCTTAGGTGTTTGTATCGAACGGAATGTGATGTTCCCCAAATTCTCGTCACACTCGATCATGGCCTTCAAGAGCTTTTCCAATTCGGTGACGCGTTGAACGAGGCCCAGCTTTTCCCGGTTAGCAGCGCTCAGCGGATGTGAGGCAGGTTGCGGCACGGCTGATTCGCTGTACAAGCTCGTTGGGGATGTAATCGCAAAACCAGCGGCGATTCCGCAGGCAAGTCCGGCTGTAAAACTGCGTGCCACTCTCTTATGGAATAGTTTGAGCATGTTTCTCGGTTCACTTGGTGTTGGGCTCGACGAAAGCCTTGACGGCTTCCGCTACACAATGCAACTAACAAGCCCGTTGGCGGCTTGTGCTACTTCGCTGACTCGATCAATCGGGATAGGAAACTGGATGGATATTCGGCGCTACGACGGTCGACAACTAGGCCAAGGTCTGAGGCAACTTCGTAGGTGAAGTGGACGCAATTCTGATGGACCAAATTGTAGCTGGATGTGTTCCATTGCTTGATGCGTGACTGGCTTTCCTGCCAGATTTTCTGGTTGACTTGGACGGTCAGGCGATGGGTGATCAGTTGTAGTTTGGTGGGATCGCGCTGGGTGGACTCGTTTTTGAGGTCGCCTGGAACGGGACCAAAGAGCCCGAGCTTCTTGTCGCCTTCGGGATAGAATCCGAAGGCTTGTGCAGTTGAATATTGACCGCTGTGGTTTTCCTGTGCCCAGATGACAAAGGCATGCCCAACACCTGGCTTGTCGGCCGCTGACTTGCGGGCGCAAAAGATGATGAAATAGTTTCCGGTGGCGTCAGTGGCGTTGCGGCGATCGATGCGTTTGTCGGTCACATCGGCTTGGACTGGATCGGCGAGAAAACAAAACAACACGCAAGTTGCAAGCGAAGTTAGTCGCGAGCAGCGGCTGGAGCAGCATAAAAGTTTGGTTGGTATCGATGTCGCGTGCATATGCATTTCGCTGGAGTAATTGGTCGAGGAAGCTGTCTGCGAAGAATTAGACACCATCGTTTTGTTGGACAGTTGAATAGTGGCTAGGAACCAAATCATGGCTGTCGGGGCTACTTAAACTATCCTGCCAAACGATGACATCGTGGACAGGAAAATCGATTTGCCGGAACAGAATTATTAGGAAGTGGAGCTGATTTGAACTGCAAATTCCAGGAAATGAATGGGAAAAGTTTCTGAATTTATGATGAAGGATTGTGAGAATTACGTACGGCAAGCCTCCGATCAAGATACGTGCTAGGGTTGTCACGATGCAGATTTCGTTCACTTTGACAGTCAACTATTGATCACGCGAACCTTCGAGAGTCATCGTGAATCGTCCGAGTAGAAAATCTTGACCGTAGCCGCCGGCTTCGCGACCTAGGTAGTGGCCGGTGATTTTGGTACCGCAGCGCTGGTAGGTTGCTGCTAAAACGCCGCTAAGAATGCCAATTCGAGGATGTTCGATATCGTACTTGCCTCGGATATGGTCGGGGTCAATGAATGCGCCTTCTATGATTAACGGAGCCTGGTCGTGGTCGACGCCTTTTCCAGAAATCTGTCGTTCGTCCTGAAACATCTCGATCATGCCGCCGAGATTCTTGGGTGGAACTTCGTAAGCGAAATCAGGTGGAGCGACAATATCTTCGCCCTCGATTCGCCAGTGGCCGGAAATCTTGCGGATGGTAAACGGGTTTGCGAAAGAGCCGGGCGATAGGTCTCGATACACCTTGGCATCAGAGTTAGAGAGTTGTTCGTCAACGATTAACTCGCGGACGTCAATCTCGAGAACTTCGGCTAACAACTCAAGCGTTGTCCGCAGTGCTTTGTATCCCTTTCGCCAGTTAGCAAGGTTGCGCGGTTCGATGTCCGCATCTTCGCAAATAAAACGCTCGGAGCGACCGGTTTCGCGAATGGCGTCATCCAATCGTTTGAGGTTGACGTAAACGCGAGCTTCAATCGTGCGCGATACATAGGTGGTAGTTGGGGTGAGAACGGAATTCGTTTTTCGTTTTGGCATCCTACTTTTCCTTGAAGCTGCATTATTGATGCGTATTCGCTACGTCGACTCTTCGTTTGGAAGTGGAGAGAATTATAGCAAACTTGATTAATCGTAAATTGTTTACTCGCCCCCAAGTTGGCAATGTGGATCGATGAAGTGGCGGCAGCTTTGGGGAAGGCGATCGCAAAGATGCGGAGCAGCCAGGAAGCCTGGTGCGATGAATGTCTTTGCCTCGCGCAAAAGATTGCGATGCCGCAGAAAACGCCTATCGATCGGTTGACTCGGTTGGAACATGCCGAATTGCTGATCCTGGACGAAGTGACGAATTAGAACAGTCTTGGGGTGGTCGCTATCGATAGATTTCGGCGTGTTCTTGGAGCGAGCAGTAAGCAGCGGGCAGCAATCCCAGCGGACCCCGTGATGGCCAACTGCTGGGGTTCGTCTAGAATGCAAAATCAGCTCTAATCGGGATTGTTACAATTCATCTGATAATCCCGGGTCGAATCGCTAGCATGCTCAAGTCGAATCGCGAAATAACTGTGTCGAAGAACTCAAAGATCGATTGTACGGTCCGGGTCATTACGCCTGAGAATATCGAGTTCGAATATATGCTGGCGGGACCGTTTCAGAGATTACCTGCCTTCGGGTTGGATTTGTTAATTCGATGGGCGTTTATTGTGATCGTCTTTGTCGGCGCCCAATTTGCCGGATTGTTGCTGTGGATAACAGGCACTGAGTGGTTATTGACGGTCGTGATAATACTCTTGTATTTTTTCATCAGTTGGTTCTATGGAATCGTGCTGGAGACTTTTTTCAGCGGCCGTACATTTGGCAAGATGGTGTTCAAGCTGCGAGCAATTTCTGTCGATGGGAGGCCGATCAATGCGTCGCAAGCTGCGGTGCGCAATCTACTGAGATCCGCCGATATGGCGCCACTGTTGTCGCTGCAGGTTTTCGCTGCCGAGGCTCCCGCTGCCTACATCATTCCAACTTTGTTCCTGGGGCTGATCTCCATGGTGGTCACAACCAGGATGCAGCGTATCGGTGATCTGGCGGCTCGCACGATGGTCATCGTGGACCGAGGCAATCGTTCGCCCAATGTACAGCAGCCAGATGATACCCGGGCTTATACATTGGCACAGATAATACCGCCTACGTTTCAAGTCAGTCGGACGCTGTCCAGCGCGATTGGTATGTACATGGAAACTAGAAAACGGTTTGTACCTGCGCGGCGAAGCGAAGTGGCAATGACGCTCGCGCGTCCCTTGATTCGGCAGATGGGATTGTCGTCCGAGACCAGCCCTGACTTAATGCTCTGCGCGATGTATGTGAACATCTTTCTTTCAGAAGAACATCGAAATCTGGTGTCGGAGCAGAGAGAGCGCGCGAATCGCCAAACGATTCCGATGGTCGCTCCCGGCATGGCCATACGCAGCCCTGATCTTCCGCCGGTCGGCAGTGGTCGGTCTGCCTCCGAACGAACCACCCAATTACCGACAGAAACTGTACATTCATCATCGAATGTGCCACCTCAAGCAACGTCGGCGAATTCCCCGAGTCCCACAGCGCCGGCATCCCAGCTCTCGTCGTCGGACATTGTTGAACCGCGTTAATCTCTCCAAGTCGGTGGCAAGCAGATGGCAAATCTAGCAGAAATTCAGCGGCAGCGTAGAAATGACTGGAACCACCTTGAGAATTTGTTGGGAAGGCTCGAATCGGGCTCGTTGAAGTCGGTCAAAGGAGAGGCGATCGCCGAGGTCTCGGATTACTATCGGCGCGCTTGTGCGGACTTAGCCATGTCCGACCAATATCAATTGTCTCCTTCGACAGTTACCTATCTGCATGGTTTGGTTGGCCGAGCACACAACTCGTTGTACCGCTCGCAGCGATTTCAAGTTCACCAATGGTGGGATCTGGCTTTTCGCGTCGCACCGAAGAAAATTTTTCACGATCGATGCGTGCAAGTATCGGCGATTGTCTTCTTCGGTCTGTTTGCACTTTCCACATATTTAGCTTACAACGACGAGCGCTTTCCCAGCTTTGCCGAATCGGTGATCGGGCCGGAGATGATCGACATGCTGGAGTCGAATTACGACGAACCTCTGGAGCGCAGCTTTGACAAGAGCGCGACGATGGTCGCATTCTATATTCAGCACAATACGGGAATCGGATTAATGTGCTTCGCCCTGGGGCCGTTAATCATTCCTGGGTTGTTTGCCAACGCGTACAATGCGGTAGTTTTAGGAGCGTGTTTCGGTTACATGGCACGACCGGAGACGACTGGCGGAGACGTGTTTCTGGAATTCGTTACTGCACACGGCGCTTTCGAATTGACGGCGATCGCGATCAGTGCCGGAGCGGGATTGAGAATTGGTATGGGTTGGCTGTTTACCAATGGGTTAACACGCTTGGCGTCGCTGCAACGGCAAGCTACCGAAGCGGTGCCAATTATGGCAGTGGCGGCGATTTTGTTTTTCCTCGCGGCCCTTACTGAAGGCTTGCTGTCACCTACCTCACTACCGTACCTTTTCAAAGCTGCTTGGGCGATTTTTTCAAGTTCGCTGTTGATGTTTTACTTTATCGTGCTGGGATACCCCACGGAGTCTCGCGGTGGAACTGGACAAGACTGAGATCACCATCCGCGAGCGATCAACGCTGGAATTGCTCGACCTGAGCCTGGTGGTTATCAAGCGCCATGCCTGGCCGTTGACAGGCGCTGCGCTGATTGTCGGTGGGCCAATGATGCTGACCAACGTGATCGTGACAGCTTGGATGGTGAATGCGGATTCGTTATCGACCATGATGGATCGAACAGATACCAAAGCTGGAGCCCATTGGCGTCACTCGTGGCACCTGCTGATGTTGTGGTGCTTGGAATTTCCGCTTGCAAGTCTGCCGATCACTATCTATTTGGGCGGCCAGACCTTTTTCGAGCAACTGTCGCTGCGCAAACTGATTCGGCGGTTGCAACCACTGTCGCTGCGCTCGGTATACGTGCTAGGGTTAGTGCGGTTGGGCTTGGCGGGGCTGGTCGCCGAAGCGTTTGTAAGAACTACGGTCACGTTTGATCCACTGATGGAACTGCTGATAATGAGCTTGATAATTTTTGGATTGGCCATGGCCATTCGAGCCTTCTCGCCATTTGCGCCGGAAATCCTGGGACTGGAGGCATGCCCATTGAAGTCCACTGACGGTAAGAACGTTACTTATTGGCGGCGAGCAAATTGGTTGCACCAAGCGATGGTCGCCGAACATATCGCGAGATTCGTCGCTTGTGCGGTCGCAGCCGTTTGCATCGGCCTGATGATCCTATCGATGGAAGTGTTTGTGCTGGGAGTAACTTTGGGACGCTGGCAATGGAGTACTCTATTCGACCATTTATTGTTTCCGCTCACACTTTGGGCGACTGGCATCTTCGTCGCCGTGTTTCGATTCCTGGCATATTTAGATACACGCATTCGACTTGAAGGATGGGAAGTTGAATTGCAATTGCGTGCCGAAGCGCAGCGCATGGAGAACGCAATTGCGCCGCCAATTTCCGAACCAGTGCAAGAGGTGGCTGTATGATACCCAGTGCACTGTTGTGTTTGGCATTGTTCAGCGCACAAGTATCCGACGAGCTGCCCGATTCTACGCGCGCTGCCAAAGTCCTCAATGGGAACGATTGGTACGATTCAGCGACACAATCGCTGCGTCCGCCAACTGACTTGAATGATCCCGATATCGCGCTGCGTTCGTCCGATTGGTTGGCCAAACCCAAAACCGCAACACCGCCTGCGGCAAAAAAAAGTCCTTCATCATCCAACACCAATACATGGAGATGGTTTGGCAACTGGTTTGGAGGATTTGATTCTCAATTGCTCAATTATCTGCTGATCGTAGCGCTGGCCTGCGTGTTGGTCATTGGCATGTTGATTCTATATCGACAATCATTTCAAGCGTGGATACCTGGGAGATTTCGTCGTCCAAAGAACGCTACGTCTGTGGCGGTCGACATGACGCGAGTCGTCGATCTACCGTTCGAGGTCAAAACGACTCGCCGAGATCCGCTTGCCGAAGCAGAATCGCTGATGAACGCTGGGCGATATGGTGAAGCGATCATTTTTTTGTTCGGATACCTGCTGCTGGCGCTGGACCAATTTCGATATATTCGATTGCAACGAGGAAAAACTAATCGGATGTATCTGAGAGAAATAACAAGCCAGCAGGAGTTACGGGCGATTGTGCAGCGAACCATGTTGGCGTTTGAAGATGTATTTTTCGGTCGTTATAACTTGTCGCGCGAGCGATTTATGGAAGTTTGGGAACAGATGGAGACTTTTCATCAACTAATCCATCCCGATGTTGATCAAGCCAGCCCACCGAAGGTCGCGTCGCGATGATCAACCTGCTTGGCCAATTGAACCTACCGCGAAGCTTGGTACCACGAACCTCGGAATTGACCGCCATTGCGTGCCTGGCGATGTGTTTGCAAGTATGCCTGGTTTCGGGATGTGGTCGAGTAACTACTACTGAACAGTTTGGAGCTTTACATCGTCCTGCGTCGGTAGCAGATTTAAATGGACTGGGCATTCATCAGCGCCTGTGGGAGAACGCAGGTGCAAAGTGTGTCATGCCTACGAAACTTTCGCCGCTGCTGGAAGAATTCGATGCGATCGTATTAGTCGGAACGTCGCATGATCCTCCAGCGCGTGAAGCTCGCAACTGGCTCGAGGACTGGTTATCGCGGTCGGAAGGAAGGTCCGTGATTTATTTTGGTTACGATTTTGACGGCGAGCTGTTCTACCGTGAATCGACAGTCGCCCGAGTTACCGACCAGCAGCGCAACCGAGCCGCTGACCTGCGGGCACTGCGCGAAGCTGAAGTTTTTGCTGAGCGAACGGAGAATATTGATGGAACCGTCTTTTGCCGCTGGTTCATGCGCAGCGAAAGAAAGGCCCGCAAGCATCATTCGCAGTTTCAAGGTCCTTGGTCAGATGTCTTGGCCGATGCCCGCAGTGTTTGGCCAGTCGCGATCACGCTGGAACCACCGACAGACGAGTTGCGAGATCGAACTCGCGCCGCGATGATCGCCAAATTCAAATCGGCGACGACGAATTCATCGATTGCCAATGCTGCAGAAAAACCCGATTCAGTCTACCGCTCGTATTGGAGCGAAGATGATGTGGGCTCGGCTGAAGTGCTGGATGAAGAATGGGAATTGGCGCCCGAATCGGAGATTTTGCTAGCTGGGACAGATCGAACGCCGCTGGTTACTCGTCTAACCAGCAGTCGGTTTGAAAATAGCCAGATTCTGATCGTGGCGAACGGAGCTCCACTATTAAACGGATCGTTGGTCGATCCCGCCATGCTTCGATTGAGCGCCCGAATTGTTCAGCAGTGTGCCCCAGCCGAAAGAGTTGCATTCCTGGCGTTTGGTCAACAAGGCATTTTGATCAGCGAGGTACAAGAAAAAGACCCGCGCGTGGCTGGTTTGGAATTGCTGACGGTTTGGCCACTCAACGTGATGGTCATGCACGCTGCACTACTGGGAATCATCGCTTGTATCGTGCTGTTGCCAGTATTGGGACGACCGCAAACAGCACCGCAGCGCTGCTTGTCCGATTTCGGGCAACACGTCGAAGCCATGGGCTATCTGTTGTCGAGAACGGGAGACAGCGGATACGCCCAACGGATGATCGCCGAGTATTTTCGTTTAGTACGCAAAGAAAACGCGCCGAATTGGATCGAGGTGCAAACCGTTATTTCACCCGCGAAAATGTCCAACAGCCTCGACCCAAAAGCACCTCCATCGAGTACGATACCCAGCGTTGCATCCGGCCCTGCAGAGCCTCCTCGAGTACGCAACGGCTAAGCATGGTGAATCGTTGCCACGCATGCGCCGCAAACTACCGCGAATAATCATTAGACTACGAAAATATCCAAGTAAAAATTAGATGCGTTCAACCAAAGAAATCTTCGATTCGGTTTCGCAGGAACTGCACAAAATTTTCGTCGGTCAAGACGAATTGGTGCTCACCGCGCTCGTCGCTTTGTTTTCGGGCGGTCACCTGTTGATTGAGAGTTTGCCCGGCATGGGCAAGACGTTGTTCGTGCGCGCACTTGGGCGAATTCTCGGTTGCCAGTTTGGGCGAATCCAGTTTACTGCCGATTTAATGCCGTCTGATATTACCGGCGCGCCGTTGTTGGATATGCGCAGTCAAGAATTCAGGTTTCGGCCAGGTCCAGTATTCACTCAGCTCCTGTTGGCCGACGAAATTAACCGCTCACCAGCCAAAACTCACGCTGCGTTGCTGGAGATCATGCAGGAGTTTCGTGTAACGGTCGATGGTGTCAGCCATCCGCTGCGGCGACCTTTTCTAGTCTTGGCGACTCAAAATCCCATTGAAAGTGAAGGGACGTACAACCTCCCTGAAGCACAACTGGATCGCTTTATGTTCAAAGTCGTGGTTGGATACCCGAGCGAAAAGGAGGAGCAGGATATCTTGACGCTGCACAGCCAGCAGATCGACTTGAACGCCCGGCTGGAGAACGAATTGACCGCGATCACGACGCCCGATGAAATCATGGCGGTTACTCAAGGCAATGGCCAAGTGCGCGTCGAACCGCCGCTGGTGGATTACATTAATCGCTTGGTGCGGCAAACTCGTAAATGGCCAGCGTTCCATCTGGGTGCCTCGCCTCGCGCAGGTTTAGCGCTGATGCAAGGTGCTCGGACCATTGCAGCTTTCCGAGGTCGCGACTATACGATTCCCGATGACGTGGTCGAAATTGCGCTGCCAGCGTTGAGGCACCGCGTCATCATGTCTGCCGAAGCCGAAGTTGAGGGGCTCAAGGCGGATGACCAGTTGAGATCGTTAATGCGCAGCATCGAGGTTCCTCGCGGCTGATGAACAACCAACCAAGCAACTCGATGAGCATTATCGACTGGGGTGTAACGCCTTGGTTTCTGATGTTGCTGTTGCTTGCTCCCCTGCTGTTGCTGTTTTGGTTGCGCCAAATTTATCCAACGCGCCGTTTAGGATTACTAGCAGGTATACCAATGGTTTGCGTGCTCGCCACTCCGTGGATGCCACCGACCTATCTGAATGTGGTAGTGGCGATCGACGCGATTGTCGTTGTACTGGCAGTGCTGGATCTGTTCCTATTGCCCAGTGGCCGTGGCATCGAAGTTTCGCGGACGATGGCGCGCGTGGCCTCGTTAGGTGGCAAGCACGTTGTTGAGTCATCGATCGACAATCGCAGCTCGCGACCTTTAAAGGTGATACTGACAGATGATGCAGCGGACAGTTTAAAGATCGAACCACCGTTCCACGAGTTAACGTTAGCGCCCGGAAAACGCACGACGCTACAGTATTGGCTGACGCCTCATCGGCGCGGTCAGTTTCATTTAGAGTGTCTCTATGCGCAAGTTCGCAGTCGCGGAGGGCTTTGGCTGAGACAATGCAAACTACCTTGCCCGGGCGAATTGCATGTTTATCCCGATATCAAGCAGATTGCTGAATACGCACTGTTGGCTCGCACTAATCGGCTGAACTTGATTGGCGTGCGCAAGACGCGGCGTGCCGGTCATGAGAACAATTTCGAACGTTTGCGAGATTATCAACAGGACGACAATTACCGCCATATCGATTGGCGCAGTACCGCGCGGCGCCAAAAGTTGACTGTCAAACAGTTCCAGACCGATCAGAGCCAGCGCATCATTTTCCTGCTCGATTGCGGGCGCATGATGACTAACGAGTACGATGGATTGAGTTTGGTGGACTATGCGCTCAACTCGATTTTGCTGCTCAGTTATGTCGCGCTTCAGCAAGGCGACTCGGTAGGTATGTTGTGTTTTTCGGATCATATTCACAAATATGTGCCACCCAGTGGCGGCAAGCATCAGATGCACCGACTATTGCACGCGGGATTCAATCAGTTTCCGAGTTTGGTGCAATCGAGATTTGACGAAGCATTTTTGTACTTGTCATCGCACTGCCGGCGACGCTCGCTGGTTGTATTGATCAGTAATGTCATCGACCAAGTAAACGCAGAACAAATTCAAGGCTACATGGGCAATCTCATCGGTTGCCATTTGCCCCTGTTGGTGCTGCTACGCGATCATCGGATATTCGAATCTGCAGACAATCCGGCGCAGGACCCCATGGTGATGTATCGCAGCGCGGCAGCGAGCCAAATTCTAATATGGCGCCAGCACGTCATCCGTCGTTTGCAATCCACTGGTGCTTTTGCATTGGATGTATTTCCCGAACAAATGACTTCACCGCTAGTGAATCAGTATTTGGAAATCAAGGCCATGCATTTGCTGTAAGGCGGGCGGCAGAATGGTTCTTACCAATACAAGCCCGAAGCACAGTGATGCTGTAACGTTTCCAACTTGTGAGTGCCAACGCGATCACATTACAATTACGGCTCGATCAGCTATTGGGTTAAGTTAAACACTGTGTAATGCGAGTAGTGCCTTTCGTTTGTTCTGATTTCTGCGAGGCACGCTCACGAATCGTTGCAACAATTTACGAGTGAGAATGAAAATGAGAGTAATCGTGATTCGGGTGGTTTTATGTGTGGTCTACATGGTTGCCGCCGGTGTGTGCGTGGCAGGGGACTGGCCGATGTTTCGCGGTCCCCACGGAAACGGCATTACCAACGAACCAGGGACTGCGACGCAATGGAGTGCCACCGAGAACGTAATCTGGAAAACTCCGCTCGGGCGGCCAGGTAACGGCAGTCCGATTGTGGTAGGGAACAAAGTTTTCGAGTCACTTGCGGATGACGATGAAGGAAAGCAGCGTAGTTTGATCTGTTTGGATGCTCAGACGGGTCAGCAACTGTGGTCGCGGACCGAGTCCTACAGCGAGAAAATGCCGACTCACCAGACTAATCCGTACGGCGGAACGACACCTGCCTGTGACGGCAAAACAGTAGTGGTGTGGCACGCGTCGGCGGGATTGTTTGCATATGACCTCAACGGAAAATTGCGGTGGTCGCGTACAGACTTGGGCGAATTTCGGCACATGTGGGGTTATGGAGCGAGTCCCATAATTTTGGGAGATCGAGTAATTTTGCATTCGGGTCCTGGAAAACGAGTCTTTGTCGCTGCCTTTGAGATTGCCACGGGCAAAACGTTGTGGAATCATGACGAACCGATTGAAGGCAACGGTGAAACGAATCCTGGCGGACAATACATGGGATCTTGGGCTACTCCGGTTCCATTTTTGCATGAGGGTCGCCAAGTAGTCGTGTGCTCCATGGCGAAACGAGTTTGCGCGTGGGACGTGGCGTCGGGGAAAGTCGTTTGGACGTGCGATGGGATCGCTGGACCCAAAGGGGATCTAGCCTACAGTTCTCCGCTATGTGAAAAAGATCTCTGTGTGGCCAACGCAGGTTATAATGGACCAGCGTTTGCGTTTCGCATGATTGGAACGGGCGATTTGACTTCCCAGTATCGGTTGTGGCGCAATGAGCAGAATCCACAGAGTATCGGAACAGGACTATTGCGCGACGGAATCGCCTATCGCATTGGCGCGGGTGCCGCGGTGCTCGAATGTATCGAAGGCGCGACGGGCAAACTGCTGTGGCGCGATCGAGGGGTCGGTGTAAATTATTGGGGCTCGATCTCGTTTAATGGCAAGCTAGCATATGCAACCGATCAAAAAGGAACGACTCTGGTTTTCGAACCATCGAGGGATGGGTTGAAACAAGTTGCCGCTAACAAATTGGATGAGCCTTGCAATACGACACCAGCGCTGGCAAATGGGCGAATATATATCCGAACCGATAACAACTTGTGGTGTATTGGCAGTAAATGATCTTGAGTAAAGTGGGGAATTCTGCGAGATTTCCAGAGCTTGTTTTATTGAATGTTTGCGGGGCCATGGGGAGATCGCAGGAATGCCTGAAAAGGCGGCTCAGTTTAGATTTCGCGCGGATTGGGAGGATCGTTCCGCGCGCTTCGACCGAACTTGGCCACCTAGCGTTTGGCTTTGGTTGTGCTTGATTGGAGCGTGCATCGGAGGTGGTGCTTGGTATTACGGCCGCCTCCGGTTGGTGAACTACTATAGCCAACAATTGTCGTCGCCCGATTCGAAGGCTGATGCTCTGGCAGCAATCAACGGCTTGCTGAAATTGGATGCCGATGCCATCTTTGAGATCGTCAACGCAATCGAAAGCGCCGACGACGATGCAGCAATGCTCGCATTTGGTGCGATCGATCAAAAACTCTCGCAGTGGGAATCACTCGACGCGTCAGAGCAACTACGACTGATGCGTAACTTGGCGGGTCGTTTGGAGCAGTTGCCAGAATCGATTTCCAAGGATCGACATATATTGGCCGGTGCTTTGGCTTCGCGGATGCTGAGCTTCACACTGCGTAACAGCGAACTATCCGATCCAAACATGCGCGCTGCATGCCAGAATATTCTGCTGCGCATGGGGCGTTCTGCGTTGATCAAAGACGATCCTGCATCGCGCCCAATGGTATCTCCGACCGAACAATTGGTCTCGCAGGGAGCTGGCAAGATAATGGCGCTTTCGTCCCCTCCGCCACCCTTGCCACCCGAGAAAAAAACAACCTCCCAAGGTGCTAGCAATGTGATGCACCTGAGCGACGTAACGACATCACCAACGGCTATGGAAGCGCTGAATGATTCGGTGATCTCCTCAGTTGCGGATGCAAAAAATCCAGCGTTTCCGCGTGATCCAGCGAGGCAATTGGTTCACCAGAGTGCAGCGCCAGAATCCGATACAGCGGATCAAGAGCCAGTTTTGACTCGCGGCCCGTCCACGCATCCCGCGACGCTCGCGCTGACTCCGGGGTCGCCCAACACGACCAGTTTCACGGTTCAGCGATATCAAACTCCACGAAATGCAGCGGAAGAACCAAGCGAACCGGACAAGATTCGGCTGTCCACCGGCGACGAACTGCCGCTGGCAAGAATTGGCTCGATAGCTGATTCGGAATTGCTAAAGTTGTTGAGCCATCCGCGTCCACGAGTGTCGCAGGTTGCCGCTTTGGAGCTGCGCAAGCGCGGGATGAATGACCAACTTTTGCAGATGGCTGGCGAGTTAGCGGCTGGAACTGCCGAGATGAGGATGCGCATCTTAGACGACATTGTTCGCGTAAGCGGCATCGATCCGCGACCTTGGTTATTGTGGATGGCTCAAGACGGCGAGCCCTCAGTGCGGAGGAAAGCCGTTTCCATGTTGGCTTCGCTGTCTGACACGAATGTCAACCGCCAACTGCGTTTGCTGCTCAATCGCGAGCGCGACGAGGAAGTGGCCCAGGCCCTTCGCCAAGCGCTAGTCAGTAGCGCGATCATACGCTAGGCTTAGTTGGCTTAGTTTCATCTATTAAGGCGCGCGAAGCCAGCGTAAATATCGCCGAGAAATAAGTGTCAGGTACGTACCTGACACGTACCTGACACTTATTTCTCGGCTAATCCAAAGTACAAGTAAATCTAGTGAGCTTGACCGACTGATGAACTTTGACGATACAGGCGCTCTCTATCGGCATCTGGCGGACTATGTTGGGTTAACGGAAGCGGACGTTGCGAACATTCGTCGCGCGTCGAGTCTAGTGTCCCCAGCATTCGATTTGTTAGTAGATGATTTTTACGATCAAATTCAGCGGCACCAACGTACTCGCGCAACGATTCGTGGTGGCGCTTCCCAAATCGAACGACTCAAACAAACCTTGCGTACTTGGCTGGCGCAGTTATTCGCTGCGGAATTTGACCAAACTTACATTGATCGCAGAATTGCGGTGGGTAAGCGTCACGTGGAACTCGGCTTGGAGGCGGTGTATACTAGCGTGGCCATGGCTCGGCTGCGTGAGAGAATCGCTCTAGAGCTAAGCCATCGCTGTGGTGACAATGTGTCGGAGCTGATTGGTATGCTAACATCGATCAGTAAGGCCATTGACTTGGACCTTTCGCTGATTCAGTTCGCGTATGCGGTTGAATCTTCCAACCGGCTCCAGCATTCAGAACGCTTGGCGACGCTAGGTCAAATCTCGGGTGGGATTGCTCACGAGTTACGCAATCCTCTGAACGTAATACAGACTTCACTGTACATCCTGCAGAACTCACCGAATCATGATCCCAAGCATATTGAAGAGCACTTTCAGCGAATGCAGCGGCAAGTTCGACTTGCCGCGCGAGTGATCGAAGCGTTAACTGACTTCGCGAGGCTCAAGCCTCCGCGATTCGAACCAATTCAAATCGACATGTTGGTTCGGGAGACTCTGTTGGATCTAGCTATTCCAGAAAACGTAACGGTCAGGAACTTTACTCAGCCTGAAGATAACCTAGTCATTCAAGCGGATTCAGCGCAATTGCATATCGCATTAAGGAACATTCTTACTAACGCGGTTGAGGCAGTTGGCCAATCCGGTACAATCGAAGTGCGATCACAGCAAATTACAGATGGTCCCACCGGCCCCAGTTTTGTTATCAGCGTCTCCGATAGTGGTCCGGGTGTCCCTGCGGATATCCTAGAACGCATCGCAGAGCCGTTGTTTACAACGAAGATCCGCGGTCTGGGACTTGGCTTGGCGCTTACGCGCGCGATCGTTAATCGGCATAATGGGACATTGCTGGTTGACAGCATTTCCGGCCGGCCAACGACTTTTAGTATCGTTCTTCCGCAAAAACCAATTCAACTTTCCGAATGACAGTCGCATATAGAGTGCTTGACAATGGGCTTCGAGCCCGAAAGAACTGTGTGATGCTCGAACCCGATTCGGAAAAAAACGTGAGCGTGTTGATTGTCGATGACGATCCCGACGCGGTTGCGAACTTGCAGGCATTGCTGACGCAGTTGGGCTACAAGACTCGCGGTTTCGTTGATCCGCAGGAAGCGCTCCAAGTCGCCAATACAAGTCATTTCGATGCAGCAGTCGTCGATTACCGCATGCCGGGCATAAACGGTCTTCAACTTTGCCAGCAGCTCAAACAGATTGCGCCTCATATGTCGCTTGCGCTGCACTCGGCTTATCTTCCCGATGATCAGGAAGCGCGCTGCGCACCGTGTGCCGCTAGTTTGCTCGCCAAGCCTCTCGATCTCGAGGCGCTGATTTCCTTCGTCGAAAGTGCCCGCTGAACCGACCGATTGGCTGGCTAAACCCAATACCGTTCAACGAACGTGGGATAAGCTTCCAGCTTGTCAATATATTGTGCAAGCCATGGCGAAACTCCGCTACAGGTTGACAAGCTGGAAGCCTTGTTATACCCCACATCTTTTTTGACATAAGTTGACCAATGACCAGTTTTCCTAAATTCCCCAACGTTACCTCGCTAGCAAAGAAAATCGATGTAAGGATCTC
>SYJV01000074.1 GCA_005798335.1 Planctomycetaceae bacterium
CGTGACACCAAACGCCACACCCGTATGCCCAAAGCCAAATGGACGCCATCGACAAATCCAAAAACTGAAGCTAATTCCGAAACTTCAAAAAAACCAATAAAAAACCACGAATTCACGTGACGCAAAATGGGAATGCACCCTGCGAAGACGCACAGTCGCGCCAATTGCCCCCAGTCCAGCGAGTGCAAATTGCCAACGATCTCCGCGATAGCCACTGTAGTATTCTAGAAATCCGCCGTCTCCGATTTCTGAATCCAATTCCAGCACCGCCACGGTCAGTTTTTCATGCACGGTCAACGCACGCCAGCCAAATTCAATTTGGGCATCTTGTGGGTCGCGAAATCTATCGTAGTACTTGTAAAATCGGTATATGGCTTGAATCGCACCGTCAACGAGCATACCGTAGTTGGAATCTAGATAACTTTCTAACAATGGTAAGTCATCGGCGTGAGAGTGTGCGCCCAGAAGAGGCAGGGCGTGGGTGAGCACGAGAGCGTTGTGATGTTCACTTGACGGGTCACGGGATTCATCAATGATCGCCAGCAAGCGACTGCGAGGAATGACCGCCGACGCTTCGCTGAGAGCCGCAAGTAAGTAGCACAGAGACGGGAACTGGCTGTTGAACAGTTCATCGCTCAGCAAAAACTCGATGGCACGGGGGCGATCGATCGCGAGAAGTGTACCGGGCAGTTGGCCAGCAACGTTCAGCCGATTGTCGTTCGGCCAAAGGGCAGCGACCAGGTTGAAGTACTCGTCTTTGCGCTGTGGGTGAATTCGGCCCTCTTTCGCCGCATGCTCAATGCCTCCCAAGGTATTGCATCGTCCAATGGGATCTACTCCTGAGAGGAATTGCCGAATCAATGGAATCGATTCGTCGGCACCGGTTGAGGTGATTACTAAGATCGCGACCTGTCGGTACGTCCCATCTTTGGTACAGATGTGCGGCGCAAGTAACCCTACCACTTCGGAAGGTGGCGCCAAATCTTGGTTCCAAAATATGTCGCAGACGCGGTCGACTGGGCATTCAGGATTGCGTGGGTCCTTGTTGGTGATAGTCGTCAATCGATCTCGAAGTGAGCCATCGCGAAGAATCGCCAACGCTCGTGGAAAGACCTGATCTCCCAAATGTTGCAGAATATTTATGGCCGCAAGTCCATCGGGCCTCAATTGTCGAACGCCAAACACAAGATAGTCAACCAACTTGTCGATCTCCGGTTGATTCCCGGAGACCGATTGGGCTTGTGCAAAGGCGAACTTGATTAAATCGCGATTGTTATGCAAAAGAGCGGTATCGTGAACGACTTCCCAGACTGATTTCATGATTCATTCTCTCGAACGCAAAGAACCTCGCGCGATTATACCTCAACGTGCTTGCAGGTAGGCGCGGATGATGGAGCTGTTGTCCAGGTCCCCATAACCTGCTGCGATCAGGTCGTTTAACAGGCCAAAATGTGTGGTGGACAACGGTAAATTGACGCCGGCTTTGTGAGCGGACTGAAGCATCAATTGAACGTCTTTGCGATGTTGAGCTAACCTGGCTTGCGGCGTAAAATCGCCTCGTAGCATTTTCTGGCCCTTAGTTTCCATCATGGTGGAGTAGGCTGGCGAGCCGATCATCGCCTCGAGAGCTTTTTCGAGGTCCAAGCCAAGTGCGTTGGCCAGCGCGAGCGATTCAGCTAATACGGCTCGATGCAAGCCTATCGCTAAGTTGACCACTAATTTCATTTTTGCTGCTGAACCGACTGGGCCAATGAAAAAGATCTTGCTTGCGAGAATCTCCAGCAGCGGCCTGATGAGCAAAATGGAGTCCTCGGCACCACCGACCAACAAGGTGGCTTCGCCGCGTCGAAGTTGTTCGCTGGAACCGACGACCGTCGTGTCCAAATAGGTTACGCCGATATTGGCGAGATCCATAGCGAGCGATTCGGTAGACAACGGATCGCCGGTCGTAGTGTCGAGTATTACTCCTCCAGGCCGCAAATGGACTCGCGATGCGACGACTACTTCGCGCACGATGTCGGAATTCGGCAAACTAAAAATCACTCGCGAGCATTGCTGAAATACGCTTGCGGATGAATCTGCGATCTGACCGCCCAGTTCAGAGAGTGCATGGAGGTTCCGTGGGTTAACGTCGTAGGCTAGAACGGCAACTTGCGCTTGGATATAGCGGTCTGCAATCGCGGAACCTAGTAATCCGACGCCGATCAAGCCAACGGATTGCATTTCAAGCCTCAAAAACGAACGATCGTGATCATAACTGTCGCACTCAAGGCAATGCGATCAGCAGATGGGAATTTACCAATACATGAGCGAATACAAGCCCACGCGCTAGCGAATGCGTCAATCCTAGCACGCACTCGCTTGCGCATCGGGATTGTATTCTGGCCGGAGCGTGCATTGAGTGGTGCGTTTCGCTCCCGGCACAGTGTTCACCGCGTTTCAGAGTTCGTTGTTATTCGCTACAACATGATACAACTCTTGAGGATTCTTGGGATGATCCGTTGAGATTGTACGCCGGGAGATCAAAGCATCGTTTTGCAAGTGGTTATTGGACCGCGAGATGGTTGGGCAATCCCGCTTTACTTGGAGCAGTTCTGATGCGTAACGCCGATGGTGCGAAATCTCTCGATCGCGAGTTCTATATCGACGCGAGTTTGTTTGAACAGGAGCGCGAGAAACTCTTCTTCAAAAACTGGATGATGGTCGGCAGAACCAGTGATTTATTTGCTGGAACGATGCCAACCCAGACTGCGATGCGAGCGATCGAATTCATGGGACTGCCGCTGGTATTGATGCGGACCGAGTATGGACAATTTCGGGGCTACCACAACATCTGTCGCCATCGTGGTGCCGTGATGGTGTCCAGCAGTGACGGGTGCGTCGACAAAGGTACGATCACTTGTCCCTATCACGCATGGCGATACGATAGTCGTGGACGGTTGATCGGCGCTCCGAATATGTCCGATGTCGAGAGTTTTGATCGCGCGGATTATGGCCTGGTCGAAGTTTACGTCGCCGAAAAAGGAGGTTTCCTGTTCGTCAACTTGACCGAGCAATGCGAATCGGTGGATTTGTGGTTGCAACCGCTAGAGCGCCACTTCTTCATGTGGTCGCTGGCCGACTTGGTAACCGCCGGCGAAATTCAGTACGATCTTCCAGCGAATTGGAAGTTGCTGTTCGAGAACTACAACGAGTGCTACCATTGCCCGGTCATTCATCCAGCGCTGAATCGGTTGACACCCTATCGTTCTGCAGATAACGATTTGACCGAAGGACCAATTCTCGGTGGGCCGATGATCTTCGCCGACGGCATCGAAACGATGAGCCACGATGGAGTTCGCGTCGCAGATTTGCTGCCCAATCTGAATTCGATTGAACAGCGCCGCGTTTACTACTTCACGGTATTCCCAACGTTTTTTCTGAGCTTACATCCCGATTTCGTGATGGTGCATCGCATCGAGGCCGTATCATGCCAGCGGACGCGGGTCGTTTGCCAGTTTCTATTTCATCCTCAATCGGCCAGCCAAGCCGCTTTCGATCCTCGACCAGTCGTGGAATTCTGGGACCTTACCAACGTGCAAGACTGGGAAGTTTGCCAGCGCGTTCAACTAGGTCTTAATTCCCCATACTTTAAGACTGGACCGCTGGCGAATCTCGAAAGCGTCGTCGCTGCTTTCGATCGATATTATTTGTCAGCTTTGGGGCGTTATCAACACTAAATTTTGGTAGCGGAAGCCGTCAAGGCTTTCGTTCCTGTGTTCAATCTCGCCGGATTCGTAGGACCTGATACGAAAGCCTTGACGGCTTCCGCTACCCAAAAATGTAGTGTTGACAACGCTCTAGAACTCGGAAATGGTTTCCGTCAGCCGTCTGGCCTCATACCGTCCCCAAAAGTGACCGACAGCTACTGAACCTAGGTAGATCGGATCGCTGAAGCGCGGAACAAATGTGCCGACAGCCGATCCAACGTACGTGCCATAGGCCGGGTAAAGAACTCGCATCGCTTCGCGTCGCTGGTCGACGGTCCCACTTGCCTCGAGATAGGCGAAAACGTCAGCAGATGCAATGGACTCGTGGTACAAGGGTACCAGCGGTAGCAGATACGATGCTGCGTACGTACCTTTCCATTTGCGGCGAGCAAAGTCCTTTGCGTGGCCACCTTCATGGAGTGCAATTGCGGGGATATCCGAATAAAGGTGAATCGTATTGGTAAATGGATTGTAGTGATCACCTCCAAATAGTCGGCCAGGGACGATCGTTTCATAAAGTGTGTTGACGGTCCCAAGAGTATACCGCCACGGAGCGGCGACCGACTTGTTCGCGACCAAGCGTCGCCAGTCGTCGCGTGGTGCATATTGATTGAGCCGGACGCGAACCGAGGTAAGTCCATTGCTCTCTAGGTATCGGGCGATTGCTTCCTCCGTTTCCGGCCCAAGCCGATGATTCTCGGCGCGTCGATCCCAGAGTATGAGCTTGCTGGGAATGCCCACGACCCAGCCAGCCGCGTCGAGGATCTTTCGCGGCTGGCCTCGTTGTATTTGAGGCTGATGATCGACCAACTGGTCGCACTGAATCAATTGGTGGGCATCAATTGCGCACGGACGCAATGGCGACCGACAACCAACCGTTAGCACCAAAATAGAAACTGCGACCATAACCATCCGGTAACCGGTGTCGCGCGATTGGGAATCTGGACTAGGAAAAAACATAAAATTGACACAGCTCGAACAAATGTAGTCAACAAAATCGGCAGAATGCAGTTGGAGCCTATGGGCGCTGTACTATCGAATCCCGAAACGTAAGTGAGGAACCGTGGCGAACCGTGAGGCACAGGAACCGCAATCGCTCTCTTACGCTTCGGGTTACCAATTCGGCTTTGCCGAAGTCTAGCGATTACGCTATTTAGTCGCGAGTTAAGCTGGGGAAACAGAAATCTTCCGGAATTCGATTCCACGAGGATTGAAATGGGGCTTTTGGTTGTTTGGGGATTATGAATAATCAGCGACTGGTGTGAAAGTTCCGTGTAAACGCAATACCGTTCAACGAACGCGGGATAAGCTTCCAGCTTGTCAATATCTTGTGCAAGCAATGGCGAAACTCCGCTACAGGTTGACAAGCTGGAAGCTTATCCCACGTTCGTTGAACGGTATTGCGTGTAAACGAGTTACAGGCTCGTTCTCTTTGACTCATGATGGCCAATTCGACGATGCTAGATAATGCACCGGTGATTTCACACCAATTCGGACCCTTGACTGTAGAAGGGTACTCGCGAGCTGCCGTACAAAGTTACTGGCGCGTTCCCGAATTGCGCATATGTTTTGACGTGGGCGCTCACCCGTGGGATTTCATGGGAACCGCGACGCTAGCGATCACACACTCGCATTTGGACCATATCGCGTCGCTAGCAGTTTATGTGGCGCGGCGCCGCATGATGAAGATGGAGCCGCCTACGATCTATTTGCCTGCAGAGTCGGTCAAGCCCGTCGAGGCGCTACTAAAAATGTACTCGCGATTGGATCGCGGGCGATTGCCTTGCGTATTGGCAGCCGTCGAGCCAGGAGTAGAAATCGAACTTTCGCGCGAGCTGGTGATGACGGTACATCGCACCACCCATACCGTCCCCAGTGTTGGCTATATTATTTGGGAACGGCGTAAGAAGCTCAAACAGGAATACCTGCAACTGGCAGGACCAGAGATTCGCGATCTGCGCTTGCGCGGAATTGATATTACCACTGAAGTGCGTTATCCGCTGGTCGGCTACACTGGGGATACATCGCCGCCAGGATTAGATGCAAATCCCGATCTTTATCGAGCGCGGGTGCTGATCACGGAAATGACCTTTGTCGCTCCGAATCATCGTAAAGAGAAAATTCACAAGCATGGACATATGCACCTGGATGATTTCGTCGCGCGTCGAGAATTGTTTCAAAACGAACTGGTAATCGCCGGCCACTTTAGCGTGCGCTACAACGGCAAACAGATCGAACGCTGGGTACACAAACAATTGCCGGATATGCTGAATGGGCGGTTGAAATTGTGGCTCTAATTCGATCATAAATGAGATCCACATTGGCGCCAGAAACACCACGCAGCGTTTACATTCACGTTCCATTTTGCCGCCATCGCTGTGGTTATTGCAATTTCACGCTTGTCGCGGGTAGAGACGACCTAGTCGATAGTTTTCTTGATGCTCTTGCAATCGAGTTGCAGCAGCACGGGCAAACCACCGAAGTTGACACGATTTATCTCGGTGGCGGAACTCCGACGCACTTGAATGTTCGGCATTTGCGGCGATTATTTGCGTTGCTGAGCAAGTGGTTTTCGCTAGCCAAAGATGGCGAATGGTCCTGCGAAGCCAACCCGCTGGACTGTGTCGACGAAAAACTGGCGCTCCTACGCGAGTGCGGAGTAAACCGGATCAGTATCGGCGGCCAATCGTTTGACGATCGTAAATTGAGCTTGTTGGAACGCGATCACCGGGGAATCGATTTGGATTCGGCCATCACAGCTTCACTCGAATACTTTGAGAGCGTATCCCTCGATCTAATCTTCGCAGCTCCCGGCGAGACGTTGGATTCTTGGCAGAAGGATCTCCGGAGCGGAATGAGCAGCGGAGTAACGCATCTTTCAACTTATGGAATGACTGTCGAAAAAGGGAGTGCGTTCTACGGCAGACTTAGCAAGGCTCAGTTTGCGGAGGTTGACGAGGAAATTCAATTGGCGATGTACCTCAGCACGATCGATCAATTGACTGAGGCTGGCTGGGATCACTACGAAATTTCCAGCTTCGCCAAAAATGGTCGTCGCTGTCGGCATAATGAGGTCTATTGGACAGGTCGCTCATGGCTAGCATTCGGTCCCGGCGCGGCCCGTTTCGTCGACGGCTGGCGATCAGTGAATCATAGGAGCACGACGCAGTACATTCGCCTGCTGCAAAAGGGTTGCTCGCCAACGGTTGAACTAGAACAGCTTAGCCGCGAACAGTGTTTACGCGAAAAATTCGTATTTGGACTTAGGCGGCTCGAAGGAGTCGATCTAACCTGGCTGTCCCAAAATTGGGGTTCCGACGTTGAACAGAAATTTCAGCCAGCTCTGGACGAATTTATCGAACGAGGCTGGCTGAGCCGAAGCGATTCTCGAATTTCCCTCACGCGAAGCGGATTAGTTATCAGCGACAGCCTTTGGCCGAGATTCCTAGGCGAGTCATCCTTACCATGAGCAGCATTGCGAGTAAGCGGCGCCGTACCCTAAGAAATCTGAGGATGCTTGCGAGAGATAATTTCTGTAGATTTTGGAATCCTAGTAGAATTTGCTATCAGCACTCGGTATCTTGTGGTTAAGGAATTGCCCGTGAAAGCGTTTAAGCTCGGCAATATTCACTTTCGAGCTTTCAAAGAAGTTACATTTGAGTAGCTGGTCGGCATCATGGCCAGAGATGATTGAAACGGTTCATCGGTTTTTTGTGCTTTCTTCTTTTGGAGGTACGTCATGTTGACTCGGGTAAGGCAGCGAGCCTTTACGTTAGTAGAGTTGCTCGTCGTGATCGCAATTATTGGCGTGTTAGTTGGCTTGTTGTTGCCTGCCGTGCAATCAGCGCGCGAGGCGGCACGGCGGATGAGTTGCGGAAACCAACTCAAGCAATTGGGTTTGGGCATGCACAATTACATGTCGACGTATTCCGCGATGCCATGGTTGAAAGGCCCTTCGAACTTTCCGGGAAATCGCGGAACGATTCCTCGCGGCAATGAGCAATCGATCGGTGGGTACGTTGGCTTGCTGCCCTTTATCGAACAAGGCGCTTTGTTCAATCTGATTGCTTCGCCCTGGGCCGCAATTGGAGCAAACCCACCGTCGCTGCCTTTCGGCCCACCTCGCGATTTCTTGTATTATCCTCCTTGGTTAACCAACGTTGTTGCGTTCAGATGTCCCTCGGCTCCCGATGGTATTCCGTATAGCAACAACGCAACTGTATTGGGACGACAAAACTATCCGATGTGTTTGGGAGACATGATTCTCAATTCTCACGGTTTAGGTTTTACCAACACCTCCACGACGCCACTGGCGCCGAGTTACCGAGGCAGCTTTGGATATGGCCGATTCGTCAGGATTGCAGAAATGACGGACGGGACCAGCAACACGATCATCATTGGCGAAAAGGCCAATGCCGTGGATGCCAGAAACGTCAAGGGATTGGCCGCTGCGAATGTTCCGGGCTTGAACACCAACCCGTCGGTTTGTTTGGCCAGAGCGTCAGGTGGATTTTATCTTCCAACGCTACGCGCACGCAGCGCTGGTGGTGTTGATATTCAGGATCTACGCACGCATGGTAGTTTGTGGCACACAGGTCTAGGGCCGTTCATCGGTTTTCAAACGGTCCTAGCGCCAAACAGCCCCAGTTGCATGGTCGAAAATTGGGGCGACACTTGGGGACTTTCCTCAGCCAGCAGTTATCACACCGGCGGCGTGCAAGTTTGCTTTGGTGATGGATCTGTACGATTCATCAGTCAAACGATTGACACCGGCAACCTAACACTACCCGAAGTGACCAGCGGTCCGAGCCCATACGGTGTTTGGGGTGCGCTCGGATCGCGATCCGGTGGTGAAGTCGCTGCCGCACCTGATTAATTCGCGCTGCGGAAATTCGCTGACATGTTCAACTAGCCTAGCAAAGAAACATGGTAAATCCGGCGCCCTCCGCCAGATTTACCATGTTAGTGTCCGCGCGCTATGCCAAATTGATTAAGCATCTTCTAAAGAAATTCAAGGTAGATAATCCCATGGTACGTTACGACGTTTTAGCTCGCTTGGCAGCATGTTCTCTGTGTTTCGTCGTTTGTTGTATAGTGGGATGCGGCGATGGAGCGTCGGTCAAGGTTTATCCGGCATCGGGTACCGTCAATTATAAAGGTAAAGCGGTGGACGATGCCGTGGTTACTTTTTCGATTTCAGGCAAAGAAGGTCAGCCGTCGACAATCATCGGTACGGGCACTACCGATAAGCAAGGCAGGTTTAAGATCTTAACGACAATCGAAGGAAATAAAACTCTCGAAGGAGCGGTCGAAGGCTCGCATCAAGTTCTGGTTGCGAAATATGTGCTCCCCAAGGGGTGGACTGAGGAACGATACGCCGAAGCTCAAGCATTAGAGACCAAGATCATGCAAGAGCAAGGAATTGTGCCTCCCGATAAACAAGCTCCCTTGCGAGTATCTATGTTCTCACCCAAGCAACTGTCGGCAAACGTCGAACCGGGAGGCAAAAACGACTTCACGTTTGAACTAGATTAGCTGATTTTTGCTGGTTGCTTGCTGAATCTCTATTTGCCCACAGTCTTGGCAATAAACCACTCGAAGCTTGAGGCGAGCGAGTGTTGTCCTTGTTCATCGTAGACGTCTACACAAATCGTCAGTAGACAGCGTCCGTTTTTCGCTAATTCGGCGATGGACTCGGCTATTGACGTCAACGATGAATTGACCTTGGCTGTTACTCTGCCGCTAGCCGGCTTCTTAAACTTAGCCTCAACGCGGCGCACTACCGGAACAATCCCTGATTCGCTCGCAAGAACCGTGAGGAGAAACTCGCCTGAACATGCCTCGGCCAATGCAAGCTGGGCGCCAGCATGAACAGTACCAATGTGATTTAGGAACTGTTCACCAGCAGGAAGTTCAAGCAGTCCTTCGCCGGTCGAAGACTTTTGGATACCGACGTGGCGATTGAACGGAAGCGTAGTCACGGATTCAAGCATCGCAGACCTGTGCCGAGAGTTGACATCGAGCAAACAGTAGTTGGAAAACGACTCGGAATGCGAAACGTAATTGAGTAGAACAGGCATTCTAGCATCAGCAAGTCAAGTTTGCGTGGTTACGTCGCTCGACCACAGATAACTAACTTGGTACCGTTGTTACGATCGCACCAATCTTGGTTGCCCAGTGACGCATGATGCGAGCTTTCTTTTGCGCGGCAATCATCTCGTACGGTAGGCTCGAAATCTCCACGCCGAGGAATTGATCGAGAAACGCAATGCCTAACGAGTCGTTTGGAATACAATCTACTCGAATCGTTTCCATCGCGAATTCGTTGCTGGTCAGTAGCGTTGAATACAACTCGAAAAGATAAGCATCACCTGCGTCTGATAGGACTATATCGGAGATGAATACCGATACAATGTCGCAACAAATCAGTTCGAATTGGGCCAGTAATGCATCGGGCAGCGCGAGGCCTCGCTTGGCGACGAATGGCGGTTGCCTTGTGCTTTGCAACTTCGCATCGTCTTGTGAGGACTGCAGAACTCGGTCAAATGCTCGAACCGTTCGAGCATTCCCGGGCTGGGACAACCATGCAAGCACGACGACGCCATAAGTCTCTGTCGTTGCCGGCGCAAGTTTCTCGGGCGGCGTTTCTTGAAGAGACGCCTTCGTTTCGAGATCCATCCAAGTCACCTCGTTAGGAGTGCTCATTAGAATTCTGAACCTAGGAAGCGTCTTGGTATGATCGCCCATTCGCAATTCGGCTGTCGGTCACAAGTCATCATTGTCGCCACAATCATCCGCGCTGCTGAGCCTGGCAACGATGCGTGATCGAACTGCTCCCATTCTACAACGCGGCTCACGCCTGGAAAGCCAAAAACTCTCACTACAATTCTATGCAAGTCGATACAGTGAGTAGTAGATATCGGCGCAGATCTTGATGGCTTCGCTGCTTGAGCCAAGATCTCTGGCGAGTGCCGCATGTGGCGCAGTTGAACCGTAACGTTCCACGAACGCACTGTGTCGAGCACAATCCGCCAGCAAGATGTGGGCAAGGTCACTGGAACGGACAGCGAACTCGATACGATCACGCGTCACTTGCAACTCCTTGAACTCGGACGTCCCCGCGAAATTTGCAGCGTGATTGTACCGAGGGTCGACGGAACGTTGTGCGATCCCCAAACGCTGCAACTGTTTCTCATCCGTGTTATCTGTGAAATCCGTGGTTAGATTCCCGGCATTCGATGTGAAGCAAAACCACGGATTACACGGATTGCACGGATGATCGAAGACAAACCTCGGCGGTGCAACCTGGAGAGCATGGGAAAATTATGCGACCACAAAGAGTTTAGATCTCCCCACCGGAGACGGCTTGAACGCTTTGGTCGCCAACTTGTTCAAGACTCGCAACACAGGCGGATTAGTTTGAACTTGACCAATGTTTCTGTTTCTCATCCGTGTTATCTGTGAAATCCGTGGTTAGATTCCCGGCATTCGATGTGAAACAAAACCACGGATTACACGGATTGCACGGATGATCGAAGAC
>SYJV01000075.1 GCA_005798335.1 Planctomycetaceae bacterium
CTTATACCCCACCTCAAACCCAAATTGGTACCTTTTCAAGCGCCCATCGCTGGTACCTGTTCAAGCGCCCAATGACATTTCTCTAAAAACCTATCGATCTGGTGCATCGATCAACGATTTCAATCGGGAGCTTAGATCTTCACGCATCTTGCTGTACCAAGATTCATCGATAAGACCCAATTCGAGCATATCGCGTAGATGAGTTCGGTCCTTATCGCGAAAGGCCGTTAATTTCATCTGCACCAGTACTGCGAGCGAAATATTCTTCTCGGACCCTCTTGTCAGCGAACACGATGCGGGCTGCATCCCATACCGGCGAATCGGGACTTTCCAGGAACATCGGAACGCCAGCCAAATTCTTGTAATAAAACCCGACTCCCTCCATGATCGCTTTGGCTTTGGGAAAGTCGCTTTCTCGCAATAGAATATCGACATCACGAGTATTGCGAACCGCAGCCTCGTTAACTTGCGCGACCCAGAGCTGGACAGCATTTCCGCCAACTACCGCATATTCGATATTGGCTGCATCCAATGCTTGAACAGTTCGGTCGAGCCGCTTGCTCACTTTGTCCACGGCGCGTTCAATCCTGTTCCATGGTTCATCGCCAGTAAATCGTATCGCAACCATAAATCCCTGCTTCCCGGCATTTGAGTGGGGACTTCGCAAGTCTGAAACCTTGAGGTTTCGTCGACATTTTACAGGCCGCAACTATGAAACGCAGGTTGATTGCTAGTCCCGAGTCGATGGTTCATTCTCTTCGATTTGAGTCCGTACCTTAACGAAGCTCATTCCGAATCGGAAGGATCGCATGAATTAACTGCGAAATTGAATACAGGTAAGCTCTACGCGGTGCGCCTACAATTACTTGCCATCGCGAGATTGAGGGTTGATAATCGAGTAGGTGTGAAACTTCACGTCGCGCGAAATCTCGCTCTTCCGTCTGATCCTGCCCAATCGAGCTTGCCGCATGCTTTGTCATAATCCTTGTCAAGGTCGGTCGATGTTGATGACCAACCTGTTTTGCTGCCTGTATTTGGCTTGGTGGATAATTGCATCTCAAGCGCGCGCCGAACATTTCACTGACAGGCTCGCCCAGCCGCTGGCGGAATTCGCACAGCAGTATTGCACGGATTGCCACGGAGTTGACGAGACCAACGGTGGCGTAGATTTGGCGAGAATGCTCGGATCGTTAAGCCTAGCCACTCAGTTCAAGACCTGGGAGAAAGTTGCTTCGGCTTTAGAATCACGAACGATGCCGCCAGAGTCCTCAGCCCAGCCAACACTTGACCAACGCCGAACACTGGTCGCATTGCTGCGCTCCTCGATCGCCGACTACCAACAGCGTTACGCGGGCGATCCGGGTGATCATCATTTGCGTCGACTAACCAGCGCCCAGTACGGTCATACGATCCGGGATCTGACTGGCTTGGATCTAGGGCTGGACCGATCGTTTGTAAACGATGCAGTCGGCGGAGAAGGATTCACTAATGCTGGTAGCGCACAATTCCTAGACGACGCATCGCTGGAAAGATATATGCAAACTGCGAAGATCGTTGCCGATCACGCGGTAGTCGGTGCCGGGCCACTGTCGTTCTTCAGCGATCCAGGCAAGTCGGGTCGAGAACTGTCGGCAATCCATCGCATCGCGCGTATCTATCGCGAACATGGTTTTCGAACTGGAGCGGGCGAGGGAGCGGAACCGTTCGGATTGGACCTTTATCCAAGATCATTCTATGTCGCGTGGTTGTACCGATACCGTGATGCGATGAATTTATCGCGATTCGAGTTAGCGGATTTGGCTCGCCAAGAGCGTGTCAGCGCGCGACTATGTGAGCACATTTGGCACGTGTTGAGTCAACCGTCGGCTGAGTTTCCTTTATCGATGATCATTGATCGGTGGCGCGAATTGCCAGCTCCAATTCCGCCGGACTTGGAGAACTCGAAACGGCAGGCGCGCGCGGGCTGCGAAAATCTCGGCAATCTCTTGCGAGAATGGCAAAGTATGCTAGCCGCTTCGGCAGGCGATGAAGAGGAAGCAGCGGTGTTGACGTCCGGAGAAATCAACGTTTCTGCGAGCCACCATTTCAAAGCAGACATCAACTGGAATGCCGGCGCGAAAATAGCCGCGGTGGAGCTCTCGGTTACTTCGGCCAGCGACCTCAGTGCAGAGGGAGCTCTGGTTGTTTGGAAGAATCCGCAGATTCAGTTTCGCAACGAAGACAGTCGACGTCGTAACATCCAACCGCTGATCGATTTCTTAACCGATCGATCGACTCAGTTATTGGCGCTGGGAGCTCATCCTCGCGGAGCAAAGATTGGCCCACACGATTTCGTCTTACGAGGCGATCAGTCTGTGCTGCTGGAGTTCGTAGTCCCGCAGGGCGCGCGAGCGGCGCAATTGACCGTCGCAGTGGCACTCGACAAACAGCAGGCTGATAGTCGAATCGTCCGCTGCCGAATTGCTGATGGCAAGGTCGATGGTGAGACCGCAGCCGAATTCGGTGCTACCTCAACGTTGCTTGCAGAACCCGGTAGTCCGGAAGTAACGGATTGGCGCAAAGGAGTTGCCATATTTGCGAGCTTGTTACCAGAAGTATCCCACCGCGAACCTGCGCCTTCGGACAGAGACCCAATTCCTTCTCCGTTTGACAATGCTTACAACAAGCCAGAGCGCAACTTCTTTCACACCGCCATCAAATACCACCGTGACGACGCGTTTTTGGTGGAACACGTACTCGATAATCGAATTCGCATCGAATTGAACGAAGCTTGGACAGATCTACTGACGTCGTTCGATTACCACGCGAGAGTTTTGCGGTTCATTCGAGAGAAATTTCGACTCGCCAATTCGTCTGGCAATTCTCCTTGGACTACCGAGGAATTGGCGGCGCTGCCCTACGAAATCCAACAAATCGTGTCGCGATTGTCCAGCGAATCGGCGGCGATGCAGATAGCTTTGCAATCCTCTGAGGTCAGGCACGTCGAGAACATCGTCCAATTTGCCGAACAGGCATGGCGACGTCCCCTGACGGCCGAGCATGCAACACGGTTGCAAGAATTTTACAAAGCGCTTCGCCGGAGCGACGAGATTGATCATGAGCGAGCCATTCGCTTGCTATTGGTACGAGTGTTAAGTTCTCCCGACTTTGTCTACCATGCCGATGTCGTAGATCCCACCACGATTGACAGCAACAATTTCACTACGCCGGTCGCTCGATTGGCGAATCGTGAGTTTGCAAATCGACTGAGTTACTTCCTGTGGTCGTCGCTGCCTGACGCAAAGCTAACCGAAGTAGCAGCTTCAGGAACAATCCGCGATCCGCTGGTGCTTCGCGCGCAGGTCGAGCGCATGCTGCGGGACGAGAAAGCGCGACGGTTGGCAGAGGAATTCTTTGGGCAGTGGTTGGGTTTCTATCGATTCGATGAATATCGAGGTATCGATGCCTCGAAGTTTCCCGAATTTTCGAGCGAATTGCGCGACGACTTGTATAACGAGGCAATCACGTTCTTCGAACGCGTTGTACGCGAGCAACGACCGGCCAGTGAGATCTTGTTCGCAGATTACATCTTTACTAATTCGCGGCTGGCCAAACACTACAACCTGAAGATCACGCAACCGCTTGACGAACGGTTAGTTCGAGTTTCCGGTGCGAGCCAATTTCATCGTGGCGGAATATTGGGCTTGGGAGCTTTACATGCAGTTACATCCGCTCCGTTGCGAACCAGTGCCGTCAAACGAGGCGATTGGGTGTTGCGACGATTGCTGAATTCGCCGGTGCCTCCACCACCAGCCGACGCGGGTTCCATATCCGCCGATGAAACGCACGTCGATGGCTTGACCGTACGTCAACACTTGGAAGCACATCGGACCCAATCGGCTTGCACGAATTGCCACAGTCGCATCGATCCACTGGGCTTTGCACTTGAGAATTTTGATCCCATCGGACGTTGGCGCGAAGCGTATCGCGATGGCCAGAAAATCGACACCAGTGGCAAGTTGCTGGACGGAACCGCCATCGATGGACTGCCTGGCTTGCGTAAGTTTTTACACCGCGAACAATCGGTGTTCGAGCGAACGTTGGCTACGAAGCTGCTAGGTTTTGCGATCGGCCGCGCGGAACTGGCTTCTGACCAACTACTGATCAATGGTATTACCACGGAACTGAATAACGGCGGAAGTCTAGCGAACGCCATTTTTCTCATAGTGTCTAGCCCTCAATTCAATAATCGCCAGTGGGAAGCGAATCGATGAACACACGAACATCCAATGGGTTCCATAGTCGGCGAGGATTTTTGCGCGGCGCCGGAGGCAGTTTACTGGCACTGCCTTGGTTGGAATCGATTCACGCGATGGCACAAGACAATATCGTGGCCAGCCGTCAAACATCCGCAAAGGGAGAGGAGCAGCCACCGCTTCGTTTCGCATGTATTTACTTTTCCAACGGCGTTGAACCGGAACATTGGTGGGCGCGGGGCAGCGGCCAGTCGATGGAAATCGGTCCTGGGCTACGACCGATGTTGCCTCATCGCGAAGACCTCGTTTTTCTACGAGGACTGTTCAACGAGCAAGCTGCGAAACATCCGAGCGCCCACCTGGGACGTATTCCCAATCTTCTATCGGGAGCATGGGTCAATACCGATCAAAACCAGATTCGAGTTGGCAAGTCGATGGATCAACTGTTGGCTCAACAAATCGGTCAACGGACCGCGATTCCCAGTTTGGTGTTGGGAATTGAACCCACCGAACTGCGGTTGGAAGATGGACTGTCGATGATCTATGGTTCGTGCATTTCGTGGGTCTCCGACACCAAACCCGCGACCAAAGAGATTTACCCGGCGCGAGTGTTCGATCTCCTGGTTGGCGACAAAAAGGGTAGAGTTACCGACCAAGCAATACTCAAACAAGTGCTCTCCGATGCGCATGACCTGCGCCGCAGAGTCAGCAACCATGACCAGCGTAAGCTTGACGAATTCCTCGAATCAGTTCATAGCATCGAGCAACGCATCGCTGACGCTTCGCGCGCTGGGCGACTGGAGGGCTGGCAGCCATCGCGGACTGAACCCACGATGATTCGGCCGGCAGAATCTCTGCCGCAGAATATTCCTGATCACATGCGATTGATGCTGGATTTGATCGTCATGGCTTTTCAGCTCGACAAGACTCGGCTTGCCACCTGTATGCTGAACAACGATTTGTCGCAAATGAATTTCGGATTTCTCGAAGGAGTACAAGGCAGCTTGCATCTCGACCTGACGCACAATGGTCGGCAGCCCGAACTAGAAGCCATGTATCTCAAAACGAACCAGTTTCACGTCGCGCAGTTCGCTTATCTGGTGGATCGTTTGAAAAGTCTCGACGAAGGTGGTCGATCATTGCTGGATAGTTCACTGCTGATGTTCTGTTCCAATCTCTTCGACGGCGACAAACATCAAGCTACTGAAATGCCGATTCTATTGGCGGGCCGGGCTGGAGGAAGTTTGCAGACAGGCAGAGTATTGGAGTACCACGACCAGGCCGAAGAAAATCGCCGGGCATGTAGTCTGTACCTTTCGATCCTTCAGCGTTTCGGTGTTACGGCTGCGCAATTCGGCGACGCGAACCAACCGCTCAGGCAACTTTAGATGTGTTTGAGTTTCGCTGCCGTGTTAAGTTCGATTCGAATCTCTTGACGAGTTTCGCTACTACTAGATCGACGTTGAGTTTCGTCACCGTTCACTACTAAACGTCAGGCTCGATTGTGGCGGACATACTACCGGCGGACCGCTGACTACGATGATCTCGACCATAGGCTTGGATCTGGTCGCGTTTCAGCTCCGCGTGTTCTTTGGTGGTGGTCAAGCAAATCGCGCGGCCATGGTGATCAACTTGTTCGGCCAATTGAAATCCGCGCTCGACGGAATATCCGAACAATTCCTTCAACATGGCGATGACGTATTCGTAGGTATGATCGGGATCGTCCCACAAAATTACATGGTAGCGAGGCTGGCGTTTCGGAGGCGCCTCGCGACGTGGGATTTGCTTCTTCACTGGTTCCGCAACTTCGGGTTCTATGACTGCAGAGTTTGAGTCGGCCATTTCAAACACTCCCGCTACCAATTTATTCGTCTTAATTGACTCTATCCTCACCAACGGAATTTGCAGCTATATTGTAACACTCAATCGGGTCGGCATATCAAGTACAATCCCGGTGATCGGAAAAGGAAAAAGCGAACATGTCAGATTTGGAATCGATCAATCGTTACCTTCGGGAGAGTCAACCCAGCCATCTCAGTCAACTGGAAGACCTGTTGCGGATACCAAGTGTGAGCGCTGATCCCAAGTCCAAACCGGCGGTTCAGCAAGCAGCCGAATGTGTGCGAAATACTTTGGAAAAAGCCGGTTTACGGGCCGAGATCCTGCCCACAGCAGGACCTCCGCTGGTCTATGCTGAAAGCCCACCCGTGCCAGGCAAACCGGTGGCTTTGGTTTACGGACATTACGATGTCCAGCCGCCTGACCCACTGGACAAGTGGATTTCTCCTCCCTTTGAACCCACGATCCGAAACGGCAATATTTACGCGCGCGGTGCGACTGACGACAAAGGGCAAGCGCTAACACACGTTTTTGGTGCGGCGGCGTGGGCTGCTACAGGGCAGCCACTGCCGCTACAAGTAAAATTCTTGATCGAAGGCGAAGAGGAGGTCGGTAGCGAACAATTGGAAAAAATGCTCCCTTCGCTGGCAAAAAAACTAGCGGCGGATGTCGTGGTTATCAGCGATTCGTCGCAGTATGCTCAAGGCCAGCCCGCGATCACCTACGGTTTGCGCGGAATTGCCTATTTTGAGTTGCGGCTACACGGACCGAAACATGACCTGCATTCGGGCAGTTTTGGCGGTGCGGTCCACAACCCGGCGATCGCATTGGCCAAATTGCTAGCATCCATCGTGGATGATGACGGACGCATCCAGTTGCCAGGCTTCTATGACAACGTCCAATCACTGAGCGAAGCGGAACGCGGCATGTGGCATGGCCTGAATTTCGACGACCAGGCTTTTGCGTCGCAGATCGGTGTTCCGCAGCTCAAAGGCGAACGAGGCTTCACGACGCTCGAACGGAGATGGGCTCGTCCAACTTTTGATGTACACGGACTAATGGGTGGCTATCAAGGCGAAGGTGGCAAGACGATTATTCCAGCTTGGGCAGGGGCCAAGATCAGCTTTCGACTTGTTCCCAATCAACAGCCCGCCGAGGTTACCAAACAATTTCGCCAGTTCCTGGACCAGCATCAGCCTACTGGTGTGCGCGTCGAATTAATCGAATTGCACGGCGGTTCGGGTGTGGTCGTCGATCCTCAAAGTCCCTACGTTGCCGCAGCGCAGCTCGCCTTGGCGACAGCGTTCGGTAAGTCCGCAGTACTCATACGCGAAGGTGGATCGATACCCATCGTTGCGCAGATGGTCCAGCACCTCAAAGCCGATGTGCTGCTCCTGGGCTGGGGATTGGATGACGATGGAGCACACAGCCCGAACGAGAAATTTCACTTGGCCGACTATTACCGTGGTATTCACGCCAGCAGCCACCTCTGGCATCATTTAGCACAAGTTAGTCGAAGTTAAACTGTTTTCTCTCCAACGCTGGCTAATTATTTGCTCACATGAGTCATACCCGGTGGCGGTACGACGGTGTCCATGCCGCTGGGTTTGAGAACGGCTCGTTGTTAGATTTGTTCAGGAAAATCATGCTCGATCGCAAGACAATCGTTGAAAATGCAGAACTGGTTAAGGAAAACTGCCGACGGCGTGGCGCCATGTGCGATGTCGACCGCTTGATTGAACTGGAATCGCTGCGTCGCGCAAAACTTCACGAAGCACAGGAACTGAATCGACAAGCCAACGAAATCAGCAAGCTGATCGGCAAAGCCAAATCAAATGAAGAACGTGACAAGTTCAAAGAGCAAGGTCGGGCACTTCGCGAGCAAAAAGATGCTGCGCAATCTGAGCACGATAGCCTGGACGCCGAAGTTACCTGTCTACAATCGCACGTTCCGAATCTGACGCATCCTAACGCTCCGATCGGCAGTGACGACAGCGCCAATACGGAAGTCGCGCGCGGCAAGTCGCCGATTCCTAAATTCGATTTCAAGCCCAAGGATCATGTCGAAATCGGCCAAGCTCATGATTTGATCGATTTCGAATCAGGCGCGCGCGTTGCCGGAGCCGGTTTCTATTTTCTAAAGAACGAAGCCGTATTACTCGAGTTGGCTTTACAGCAATTCGCCGTACAAACGCTGATCAAGCACGGTTTCACCCCCATCACGACCCCTGACCTGGCGCTCACCAGCATTCTCAATGGAACCGGCTACATCCCTCGCGGACCGGAGACACAAATTTACTCGGTCGAGAACTCCGAGTTAAATTTAGTCGCGACCGCCGAAATTACTCTTGGTGGAATGTTGGCTGATCAAGTCGTCGACGATGACCAACTACCGATTAAACTGGTCGGTATCAGCCACTGTTTTCGAACTGAAGCCGGTGCAGCCGGTCGAGCTTCGCGCGGACTTTACCGAGTTCATCAGTTCACCAAGATCGAGATGTTTGCCTTCACCTTGCCCTCGCAGAGCGATGCAGTACATGAAGAACTGCGCCAGATCGAATGTGAACTATTCGATGCGCTGGAGATTCCTTACCGCGTGGTCGATACCGCGACTGGCGACTTGGGCGGACCGGCATATCGCAAATATGATCTCGAAGCATGGATGCCCGGACGCGGCGAAAATGGTGAGTGGGGCGAAGTGACCAGTACATCGAACTGTACCGATTTTCAAGCTCGCCGGCTCAACATACGCTATCGAACTAAAGGTGAAAAAGGAACGCAATTGGTGCATACTCTGAATGGGACCGCCATTGCGATCAGCCGCGCGATCATCGCGATTTTAGAAAACTACCAGCAAGCCGACGGACGAATTCGTGTGCCCACGGTACTGCGGTCGTGGGTAGGAAAAGATTGGATTGGTTGAGAAGAGAGTAGAGCGAAGAGAGTAGAGCAATTGTCCTCAATTCCTCGGAAAACAGAAATACAGAAAACGATTGATGACAATCGTTCTACTCTCGTACAGCAGACTGTGTTATTTCACAATTTACAGCGTGTGAGCGATTGCGATTGAGGGTTATCGATATGTTGCGTTCTATGGGCTTGGCCGTTTTATCATGGGTTGTTGCGTGGCAAGTTTGTCTGGCAGACTGGACGGAGTTTCGAGGGCCTGGTTGTCAGGGAATTGGCAAAACGGAACAAATTGACCACGTACCGTTAAGTTGGTCCACAACTCAAAATGTCCGTTGGCGAGCGGCTCTTCCTGGCAACGGTTGGTCGAGCCCAATCGCCGTTGGCTCGCAAATCTATGTGACGACCGCTACTCCCCTGCAAGCGAACGATCCGAAATCGGACATCGATTTGAGCCTTCTGATCATCGACGCGCGAACCGGAAATTTGATCCACGATGCAAAATTGTTCCGCCAGTCGGGAACGAACTCGCCGGGCATTCACAAGAAGAATAGCCACGCCAGCCCGACGCCGATTTATCGGGACCAACGCATCTATGTGCACTTTGGACATCAGGGAACCGCATGCGTAACGACTCAAGGCGAAATCGTTTGGAAAAATGACGGGCTCGATTATCCTCCCGTCCACGGCAATGGCGGTTCGCCTGTGCTGGCGGATGACTTGCTGATCTTTTCATGCGATGGAGGTGAGGCCAGCGAAGTTATCGCCTTGGATACCTACACCGGAAATGTGCGTTGGCGGACAAAGCGCGATGTCGAAGCAACGAAGAAGTTTTCGTTCAGCACTCCCTTGCTAATCAACCCGGATGGTCGCAAACAGTTGATCATTCCAGGCTCGAATGTCGTTCAGAGCCTCAATCCGACCAATGGTAAGGAACATTGGCGACTTCGATATGACGGCTTTTCGGTGATTCCGCGACCAATTTTTACGGAAGGGCTAGTGTTTGTTTGTACCGGCTACAGCACGCCCAGCTTGTTGGCGATACGACCAGATGGCTCGGGTGATGTTACCGACAGTCATCTCGTTTGGAAAGCGAATGTCAGTATTCCGAATACACCGTCGTTGGTCAGCCACGACGGCCAAGTTACGATGGTCAGCGATAAAGGCATCGCGCTCAGTCTTGATGCCAAGACGGGACGCGAGATATGGAAGGCTCGCATCGGCGGAAATTTTTCGGCTTCGCCTCTGTTAGTCGGCGATCGTATTTACTTGCTGTCCGAGGAAGGCGACTGCACTGTGATCGCCGCAGCCCCGGAACATCGCGAATTGGCGCGGAGCAAAATGTCGGAACGCTCGCTCGCGTCGCTCAGCATGATCGGAAACGATCTATTGTTGCGGACCGCAGATGCCTTGTATCGCATTGGATTGTAAGCGTTCGATTGCTCGGACGGTTGCGGGTACGGAAGACATATGCCCAGTAAAACTCATTGTTTCGAGATCCTGCTCGAAGGCAAAATTTCCTCTCCGTTACCCGAAGTGATCGTGGCCTATGGCGACGATGCTTTTCTACGTCAGGAGACTTTTCATCGGCTGTTCAAACTGGCTCAGTGCGATGAAGAGGGCGCTCGGAGCTTTGATGGCGAGACTGCAACATGGCGCGATGTGCACGATGAACTGGCGACATTGTCGTTGTTTGATCCCCAGGCGCGTCGTATCGCGATAGTGAAAAATGGAGACGACTTGGTAAAGCAATCACGGGCTCAGTTGGAGAGGTGGTTTGCCAAGCCCGCCCAGTCGTCGCTACTGCTGCTCGAGTTGAGTTCGTTTCCTGCAAACACCAAGCTTTACAAGATCGCCGCAGAGCATGGCTGGTGTATTGATTGTTCCGCACCAAAGGGGCGTGGATTCGATTCTGGCCCCGACGCAAAAGCTGTGGAAAAATGGGTCAGCGCATGGTCCTCCAATACGCATGGTCTCAATCTAACCGCTAAGCAAGTAACTGCGGTCGTAGATTTGGTTGGGGGCGACGAGTTTGGTTTGCTGCATCAAGAACTCGCCAAACTATCGCTGTTCGCCGACAGCCAAGGAAAGGTCACCGATGAAATCTTGAAACAAAATGTCGGCAGTTGGCGCACGCAAACAATCTGGAAGATTGTCGAAGCGGTCGCCGAGGGGCGCACGTCTGAGGCATTGGCCGAGTTGCAAAAGGTGTTTGGGACAGGTGAGCATCCTGCGGCGGTCGTGCCGCAGTTGTCCTGGAGTTTGCGCAGGTTTGGCGTAGCTTCGCACTTGATCGAGCAATCCGAACGCAGTCGCAGTCCAATGACTTTGGGGCAGGCGCTTTTGCAAGCGGGTTTTCGACCTTACGAACTCGATAAAGCCGAACGTCAGTTGAAGCGCATCGGTCGTCGTCGTGCCATCAAGTTGCTGGATGAACTATTAAGCCTCGATTTGAAGCTCAAAGGCTCGCACTCGCACCTCGATCGATCGATCTTCGCCATCGAAGAATTTGTCACGCGCTTGAGTTGACCAGGGTATAGCACCAGGCGAACTGGCCAAGTGAAGAAGTTACTTGCTGCTGGACAGCCTAAAATGGATTCGCCCCAGTGGTGAACGGGTTAGCATCTGCGGCTGGCTCAGCGCCGGCGGGTGTATCACCGGTTGCTGGTTCGGCGGGAGCTGCTGTTTCGCCGAATGGGTTTTCGGCAGGTGCACCGGTGGCTGAGGCCTCGGCGCCGACTTCGGTTGCTCCGAAAGGATCGGTGCTCTCGGTAGGCTGCGCGGCAGCGGAAGATTCTAGTTGGCTGGGGGCTTCGCCCGGCGCCATTTTTTCAGCTTCAACTTGCGGTACGATCACATGCATAGTTGGCTGCAATGCCCCGTTTTCGCGAAGGCATTGAAGTTGGCCATTTCTGTTAATCAGGTATAGGCGATCGTTCAATTGGTTCGCGACGAAATGGTCTAGCAAATTCGTGCTCGAACGAGTTTGAATCTTTCCGTTGGATGCGTCCACTGCGATCAAACTGCCTCCAAAGCCCTTCGCATATAGTCGAGTCTTTGAGCTAGCCAGAACCGCTTCGATTCCAGCAGCCTCCGTGGTCCAAGCTTCATTTCCAGAAGATTCCTCTAACGCGACCAACCTGCGCGATTGATTCACGAACAGTACCTTGTCTGATACCACGAATGGATCGCAGACGATCGGCGAACCCATCGAGTATCGCCAACTGACACCACCACGCCGCGTGCCAGCAATTTTGAACACGTTTCCATTATTGTCGCCTACATAAAAACCCGCTTGGCTTGAAGAGACCCATTCAGTCAGCGGCGATTGCGAAACGAAGCGAAACCAAGGCGCCGGTCGGCTATCTTCGTTGGCGAAAACATAAAGAAAATTCTGGTTGGTTACGACCGCTACCAAAGCCATTTCCCGAGGTGCGGCCGGCGCCGCTGCTTCACCAGCAGCAGTTGTTGTGGTTGTTGCTGCAGGTGCCGTCGGACTGGCTTCGACGGGAATATGCGCTGTAACTGGCGGATGGAGCGGAGTGCCGTGCGCCGTATATTGCCATGCGTGAAGACGTTTCTCCCCAACACCGTAAGCCGCCACAACTCCCGCATAACTTGGCACCAAAGAAAGGTCTCCAGCCATGGCAACTCCCGTCGACGTGGCGTTGCGCAATTTGATGTTCTTTACCATCTTGCCGGAAGTCCATTCGAACAGGCACAAGTTGTTGCCATTAGTTACGCTAACACCTAGTTTGCCCACAGAACCTGGGGCAACAGGAGCGCGACCAGTTCCCGATGCGGCCCGCCAGAGACTGAGACCGGTCTCCGCGTCGAAAGTTTGGACAACTCCATCGGACGTAATCACCACCAAGTAGATTCTGGGAATGCTTCCCTCTTGGACTTGAATGCCGCTGAAGGTCCCCAGGATTCTCGCGCATCGTTTTTTAGCTTCATCCTTGGCGGTGGCGATCCCCATCGGACTTCCGTCCGGACCTACGGTGTCGGCGAATACTCGAATGACGCGCCCTTTGGCAACTGTTTCCGCATATTGCCGAGCACCTTCGGAGCTCGGCCACAAATGAGCCGACACAATCGGCCTAGCCGAAACGGGCATTTGAATTTGTGAATTCCAAGCGATCTCCAGCCCCAATCGGCTGGCTGCAGAGACAGAAACTTGAGCATGCAGGCAATCTGCCTTGAGCGACATCGAAACTAATCCAGCGACCAAGCAAGCAACTAGATTGAGTGCTTTTTGCAAATCGCAATGCATGGTTTCTTCCCAATTAGAGAACTAAAAGACGAGTGAAAAAGGGGAATCTGAAGCAAATAAACGATCTGCCGCCAGCCTAAACTGCAGCAGAAAAATTGTGCGATTACCGCAGTTTTTCCGGTCGCCTCAGATTTACAAGTTGAATCGATTGTTTCAAGTATACACAAACTACCCTCTAATCCGAAACTTACCACCCGCATGGGGCATTTACAGCGCCGACCAGGATAATTTTGACAACAGGACTTGTCAAAATTAGCGTCCGGCAATATCGTTTGCTAGATTGCTGAAATCACAACTACTGCGAGGTGGCGATGATGGATACTCTGCGAACCAAGTCAGCGACGGCGTTGTCAGACGCGATCCGACCGATTGATCAAGCGGTGCTTGACCTATTGCGCAGAGAGCAAGGGTTAACGGTCCACACTTTGATTGAAAGATTGGAAGTTACGGCAACCGCGGTACGTCAGCGTTTGGAACGCTTGGTCGAAGTCAAGTTGATCGAACGGCGGAAAGAGGCAATCGGACGGGGACGGCCACAATATCGATATTTCCTAACTAGCCTCGGAATGCGTTACGCGGCAGCTAGTTACGCGGATTTGGCATCGGCATTGTGGCACGAGGTTATGGAATTACCCAATCCTCAGTTGCGGCAGCGTGTGCTACGTCGAGTTGCCCAGCGCATGGGACAGCAGATGCGAACTCAAATTCCGCTATCGGGAACGCTGACACAGCGCATGCAAGCTGTGGCAGCCGCTTTTGGCCAGCGACGTGTACCGGCCGGATTGAACGACTTGGATCATTTGCCAATTTTGCAAGTTCATGCGTGTCCCTATCCAGAATTGGCTCAGCAATCGGAGGACCGGTCGTTGTGCGAGATGGAACAAGAGATGATCAGCGAAGCGATTGGCGAGTCGGTGCAATTGGACTGTTGTCGCTTGGATGGGCATGCCATGTGCCAGTTTCGCCCAGTGTTAGCGGCTAACATCGTGGTAGAAGCCAGCGTAGTGACTTAATAATTTCATTCAAATAACAATATTGAAGCATAACTGAGTTACGCATTCAAAGTACGAAAAGGTTGTAGGGCAGAACGCGAGATGATACATACTTTAACAATTACCAACCTGCATGTTTCCGTTGAAAGCAAGAAAATACTGCATGGTGTCAATCTAGAAATGAAGTATGGCCAGACTCATGCGCTAATGGGCCCTAATGGATCGGGCAAGAGCACGCTTGGTTTGGTCATCATGGGACATCCGGGTTATGTGGTAACAGAAGGCTCAATTACGCTCGACGGCGACGACCTATTGGAACTCGAGCCCGATCAAAGGGCGCGGCGCGGGATCTTTATTGCGTTCCAGCGTCCGATGACGATTCCCGGCGTAAAGATGGCGGACTTTTTGAGGCATGCAACAACCAATGTTCGCCGTCCAGACCGCAAGGAAGGTGAAGAGTTAATTGCGATGCGGGACTTTCGCAAGGAACTGAAGTCCAAGATGGAGCAGCTAAAAATGGATCCGGAGTTTGCTCGTCGCTATGTCAACGATGGGTTTTCTGGAGGCGAAATGAAGCGGGCGGAGATCTTGCAGCTAGCCATGTTGCAACCAAAATTCGCGATTCTCGATGAGACGGACAGCGGTTTAGACGCGGACGCAGTGCGGCTGGCCAGCGAGAGTATTGCGGAATTCGGTCGCGACAAGATGGGTTTGCTCATCATTACGCACCACGATAAATTGCTGGAACACAACCGGCCTGACTTTACTCACGTCATGTTGGGTGGCCGGATCGTTGAAACCGGAGGCGCTGAACTGGCTAAAGAACTACATGCCAACGGTTACGACCGAATTCGCAAAGCCCATCCCGACGCAGACGCGGCCAATCGCCGAATGTTACAAGACGATGTGGCAGCGGAGTTGGCCACGGCCTAGATTCGACTGCTATAGGCTGGACAATAAACGATGATCTTTTCACGGCGCTCAGGTGATCGCTGTTTACTTACAACGAAAGGTTAGCGCATGTCGACTGGCATGACGATAGATACTCACGAAGAAATTGGCGAAATAAATAAATATAACTTTCGCACTGAAAGCACCGCCGTATTCAAGGCTCGCAAAGGGCTCGATAAAGATATTGTCTCGCAGATATCTGAGATGAAAAATGAACCGCAATGGATGCGCGAGTTTCGCCTGAATTCGTTGGATGTTTTTTATGCTAAACGCATGCCTACTTGGGGCGGAGACATCGCAATTGATTTTCAAGACATCTTTTATTATCTAAAGCCGACCGACCACCAGGGGCGCACTTGGGACGACGTTCCACAAGAAATTAAGGACACGTTTGACAAACTGGGCATTCCCCAAGCCGAAAAGAAATACTTGGCTGGAGTCAAAGCCCAGTTTGAGAGTGAAGTCGTGTATGGCTCGTTGAAAGAGGATCTGGCCAAGCAGGGCGTGATTTTTGTCGACACCGATACCGCGGTACGTGAATATCCGGATTTGGTCCGCCAGTATTTTGGAACCATCATCCCGCCAGCCGACAACAAATTCGCGGCTCTGAATTCAGCCGTCTGGTCCGGTGGTTCGTTTATTTATGTACCGCCGGGAGTAAAGATCGAGTTTCCCTTGCAAGCTTACTTCCGCATCAATGCGGAAAACATGGGACAGTTTGAACGCACCTTGATCATCGTCGACGAGGGAGCCTCGGTTCATTATGTAGAAGGCTGTACGGCGCCGATGTATACCAGCGAAAGTTTGCACTCGGCGGTGGTAGAGGTAATCTGCAAGCGCGGCAGTCGCTGCCGATATACGACGATTCAAAATTGGGCCAACAACATTTATAACTTGGTCACCAAACGAGCTGTCGCGTACCAAGATGCCACCATGGAATGGGTAGACGGGAATTTGGGCAGCAAACTGACGATGAAGTATCCCGCGGTGTACATGATGGAGCCAGGTGCCCGTGGAGAGATTTTGTCGATCGCGTTTTCCAGCAAGGGTCAGCACCAGGATGCAGGCGCGAAATTGGTTCATGCGGCACCCCATACGACTGGCCAGATTATCAGCAAGTCCATCAGCAAGAATGGCGGTCGCAGCAGTTATCGCGGGCTCGTCAGAGTCGAAAAAGGTTCTAAGCACGCGCGCTGCAACGTGGTTTGCGATGCGTTGATTTTGGACCCCAGAAGCCGCAGCGACACCTATCCTTATATCGAGATTCTCGATCAAGATGTCACCGTTGGCCACGAAGCGAGCGTATCGCGAATTGGCGAGGAACAGCTTTTTTATCTAATGAGTCGAGGTTTAAGTGAGGCAGAAGCATCGACCATGATCGTCAATGGCTTTATCGAACCGTTGGTACGAGAGCTGCCGATGGAATACGCGGTCGAAATGAATCGCTTGATCCAATTGCAAATGGAAGGTTCGGTCGGTTGATGCGACCCAATAGGTGACTCTGATACATGACAGCCACAAGTACTGCAATTGACTCGATAAGTTTTACGGACTCTGGTATTCACTCTTACTTTGCCGGTTTGGATGAACCGGATTGGTTGCTCGCCTTGCGCAAGTCCGCTTGGCAGCAATTTCAAGAGATGAAATGGCCCACTCGTGAGCAAGAAGAGTGGATGCGTTCGGACTTGCGCGGCTTTAAATTAGAACGCTACCCTCTGCCCAAAACTCGCGGCGAATTGATTTCCGAGTCGATTCCACATTCGTTATCTCAGGGTGTCAGTTTGAGTGGTAAGTTCGAAACGCTCGACGGGTCCGTCGTTCACGAGCATCTCGCTGATGGCCTGGCGCGGCAGGGAGTGATCTTTGGAGATTTGAGCCGCATTGCCGGTACTCAGTCGGAATTAGTGAAGGAGTTTTTATTCTCGACTCTGGAACCCGATCAAGATCGATTTGCCGCATTGCACGCTGCCTGTTGGAGCGGTGGGCAACTGCTGTACGTTCCCAGAGGAGTTTGCGTCAGTGAGCCGTTCTATGTCAATAGTGCAATGTCCAGTGGTGGCAGCGACTTGGGGCACACGCTTATAGTGCTAGAAGAAGGCGCACAAGCGACGCTGCTGTATGAATCCAGCAGTACCGAACCGACCGCGGCGGGGCTGCACGTAGGAGCCCTCGAAATTGTTCTCAAGCCCGGTGCTCATTTGCGCTACGTCAATTTGCAAGATTGGGGCAAGAGTACTTGGCATTTCGCGCATCAACGAGCGGTCGTCGATCGCGATGCCTCGTTGCAGTGGACGATCGCGGCGCTGGGCAGCCGGTTTGCTCAGGTCAGTCAGCGAGTTTCCTTGGTTGGCACAGGTGCCACTTGCCAAGTCAACGGCGTCATGTTCACTCAGGGGAAACAACAACTGACCTACAATACGTTGCAGCATCACGAAGCCCCTCACTGTCGAAGCGATTTTTTGTATAAAGCGGCACTTCAAGACGAATCGCGTACCGTTTGGCGGGGCATGATCAAGGTAGATCCTAAAGCGTTCAAGACTGACGGCTATCAGCGCAATGACAATCTCTTGCTCAGCCAGCAATCGCGAGCGGACTCGATCCCCGGTTTAGAGATTCTTGCCGACGATGTGCGCTGCACCCACGGTAGCACTTCGGGCAAAGTCGATGACGAGCAAATATTTTACGCTCGCAGTCGCGGATTCACTCGCAAAGAAGCGATACGCATGATCGTGGCCGGGTTCTTCCAGCAGATCTTTGATCGCATCACCCTCGAATCCGTTCGCGTGGCGCTGGGTGATTCCATCGCACGTCAAGTTCGCGAGTATCAATGATCGCTCGCAACGGCTAGAGGCTCGATCGCGTTTCCTTAACTCCCTATTATCAACTTACCAAGCAGTGATCGTTGTGCCTGAATTTCTTCCGGTTGCCCAAGTAGGCGAATTAACCGATCCCGGCAAAATGTGCTTGGAAATCCAGGATCGTTTCGTAGTTCTGGTGCATCTGGACGGCCAGTATTACTGTATCGATGATGTTTGCACTCACGACGGAGGCACACTGGGTGAAGGTGAAATTAGCAACCATTGCCTGGTTTGCCCCAGACACGGAGCGAAGTTCGATATCAGTACCGGCAAGGCTGTGACGATGCCAGCCACAGAACCAACCAAGGTCCATCATGTGCGAATCGAGGGCCAGCAAATTTGCGTTAGCCTCTGCGAGTAGACTACAACTGCAAATGGTGAAAATATGTCAGACACAGCTTCAACTAATAGTTTGTGCGAAGATAAAGTTCGTGAGCAACTCAAGCAAGTAATCGATCCGGAGTTGTTTGTGAATATTGTCGACTTGGGGTTGATCTATGTGGTCGATCTCCAACCAAGTTTGGAGCAACCAGACAAGACAGATATCCGAGTCGAAATGACGATGACCAGTCCGATGTGTCCCGCGGGTCCACAATTGGTTGCCAACAGTCGACAAGTGGTCGAGGCCATGGAGGGTGTAGGAAAAGTAGAGATCAAGGTTGTGATGGAACCGCCCTGGGGACCCGACAGAATGACCGAAGACGCTCGGGATCAGCTCGGTATTTTCTAGTCGCGCAGCCGTCTAAAAATAACCGACAAACAAGCTGCCGCTAAACTGTTATTCATAAACCTGTTATCGACGGATACGGTTGCGTGATGAGCTAGCTGTCATGAATGTTTTAGTGCTCACTGGAGCTGGAATTTCTGCGGAATCCGGCATTCCGACGTTTCGAGGTGCCAATGGACTATGGGAAGGTTGGCGATTGGAGCAAGTCGCTACACCGGATGCTTTTGCGCGCGAACCGGATCTGGTTCATCGATTTTATAACGAGCGGCGAAGGAATCTGCTGGATTCGCAGATTCGGCCCAACGCTGCGCACTCGGCGTTAGCCGAATTCGAAAAACGGCACCAAGGAAACTTTTTTCTTGTGACCCAGAATATCGACGATCTTCACCAACGGGCGGGCAGTCGCCAAGTGTTGGCTATGCACGGAGAGCTGCTGAAGGCGCGCTGTCTCGATTCCGGCGAACTGTTCGACTGGCGTCAGGACCTGTCGACAACGACTCCGCACCCGCGCGATCCATCGGTTCTCGGCCGGTTGCGGCCTCATGTTGTTTGGTTTGGTGAGATGCCGATCGGACTTGAGCGCATCTTAACAGCCGCTACCGAGGCAGACCTCTTTATCGCAATTGGTACATCGGCAGTAGTTTACCCGGCCGCCGGAATTGTAAATATGGTGAAGGATAATTGTCGGCGCATCGAAATCAACCTCGAATCTACGCCGACCAGCGACCTGTTCGATGAGTCATTGCGCGGACCTGCATCCGTACTTGTTCCGCAGACTTTGGCGCGGCTAGAGTCATTTGGTATTGACCACTAGGAAATTACCGGACACCAGTGGATTCTTCGATAGCCACTTTATAGAACTGAAGCAGATCGTTACAATACACTTCGTTAAGTCAACCAGCAGCTCGTTGTTCCCGCAGTCGCAGGATAGTAAGTGCGCAGGTGTATGCCTCCGTTTCTTTGTTATTGTTGCATTGCATTGTCCTCGCCTGTGGCCGCGGGTTATACGCAATACCGTTCAACGAACGTGGGATAAGCTTCCAGCTTGTCAAACTGTAGCGGAGTTTCGCCATTGCTTGCACAAGATATTGACAAGCTGGAAGCTTATCCCACGTTCGTTGAACGGTATTGGGGTTATACGAGCTGGGACAACCAGATTGGCGATTTTTCTGAGACCTGCGGCAGGGTCGCTCACTATAGTTTTCTTTAGATAAACGCATTCGCGAGGTGTCTCTGATGAGCGAAAGTGATTTGACGGATCGAGCGTACGCCATTCGTCAGAAACTGACGCAACTCCGAGACAGTCTTTGACTACGCTGGCAAAGTAGCTCGCATCGCCGAGATCGAAATGCAGATGGCCGGTTCAGGATTTTGGGGCAATCAAGAACGAGCCCAGCAAGTCGTAGGTGAACTGAAGTCATTGCGCGCGGTAGTTGGGCCGCTGAAAACCGCTTTAGAATCTGCGGCCGATTTGGGTGGCTTGATTGAGATGCTTGCCGAAGAGCCAGCCGCACACGAGGAAGTGGAAAACGAAGTTGGCCGACTGGAACACGAGGTCGAACAACTGGAAATCAAAGCGATGCTCAACGGTCCACACGATGCGGATGGAGCCTTGCTGAGCATCCACGCGCGGGACGGCGGAGTTGATGCCAACGACTGGGCCGAGATGATGCTGCGGATGTATATCGCCTGGGCCGAAAAGAATGGCTATGACGTTGAACTGCTGGACAGGCAAGACAACCTGGAGGCTGGAATTACTCAGGCAACGATCGCGATTCGCGGACCCATGGCGTACGGTTACCTCAAAGGCGAGGAAGGGATGCATCGATTGGTGCGGATCAGTCCATTCAACGCCGAAGGCAAGCGACAGACTAGTTTCGCGGCGGTCGATGTTTCGCCCGAAATTAACGATTCCTTCGAAGTAGAGATCGCTGAGAAAGATATTCGCGAGGACACCTATCGCGCAAGTGGCGCGGGCGGCCAGCATGTTAACAAGACAGATAGCGCGGTCAGGCTGACGCATATCCCCACGGGAATCGTGGCATCTTGCCAAAGCGAACGCAGCCAACACAAGAATCGCGCAATGGCTTGGAAAATGCTACGAGCCCGCATGGCTCGCGTCGAAGAAGAGCGGCGCGAGGCTGAACAACTTGCCAAATACAAAAACAAGGCTCGTGTGGGATTCGGTTCGCAGATTCGCAATTATTTCTTGCACCCGGAGCAAAGAGTCAAAGATTCTCGCACCGAGTACTTGCAGAACAGTTTTCACGATGTAATGAACGGTGACATACAAGGATTCCTAGAATCGTTCCTGCGGTGGCGCATGGTACAGAACGCCGAACTCAATTGAATTTCGTTGTGCGGAATTAGGAAATCAAATCGATGACTAAAGCCACCGACCGCCATCCTCATTCACTTGCACTCGATGGTGGAGCACTTGGATCGTTGCAGTTTGTTTGGCGCGGTGATCGATATTGCCACTCTTGGTCATGCGGTTCGGGGTCTGCGCGGCAGGTATTGCTAGAGTCCATCGAGTCCGACAGTTCGGCATTGTGGCCGATCAGTCCGCCGTTGCAACAGATTCATCAGCAGGAATTCGACGACGGTCGTGAAGTGATCTTCGGAGTCGGTATGTCGGGACGCGGCCATTGGTCGGCTAGTTTTACCCTCATTCCAGATTTGAACTGCTGGATCGTTGAGTTGGCTTGCCGTTCGCCTTTGATTCCTGAACTGCTCAGTTGTGCATACCAATTAAGCGGACCGTGGTCATCAACAGGCAACGGAGTCTGGCAGCAATGCCTTGGCCAGCGCACGATTAGAATCGAGCCCATCGCCCCGAGTAGTCAAGGCACGGAAATGGCTCCCGGCGCATTGCAGATTCGTCCGACTAACTTGCCTACCTCCGGTCCGTCCACGACGCAATGGGCATACCGTCTCAAATGGTCCAACGCTTAACCGCAATACCGTTCAACGAACGTGGGATAAGCTTCCAGCGTGTCAATATCTTGTGCAAGCAATGGCGAAACTCCGCTACAGGTTGACAAGCTGGAAGCGCTGGAAGCTTATCCCACGTTCGTTGAACGGTATTGCGGTTAACCGACAATCGCATCATGTGACTCCACCACGCTAAACAGGGCGCCGCCACGACCTGCGCCTAGGTGAGGCACTTCGCTAGCAACTTGACACATTCCAGTATGGGCATATAATCATCGGTGCTTTACGACCAGAGATGTGTCTGGCAATTCCAAAACTTGTATCTCCGATTCCTTGTAATTCCGAGGTAAAACATGAAGGTCTTCGTAGCGGCAGTTTGTGCCATCGTGTTCAGTGTGAACTTGGCGATTCTAGCGCAAGAAAAGGACAAGGCACCTGTAAAATCGGCAGCATTTGATTCTTTGAAGAAATTGGTGGGCGATTGGTCATCGCCTGAAGGACCGCATGGCAAGCCCGTGGAAACCAAATTTCGTTTGACTGCGGGAGGTTCCGTTTTGATCGAGACGCTGTTCCCTGGAACGCCCGAAGAGATGGTTACTATGTATCACATGGACGGTGACGAACTGTTGCTAACGCACTACTGCATGCTGGGGAATCAACCGCGTTTGAAGGCGGAATCCACAACCGAAGCGAACAAGATTTCGTTCAAATCAGTCGGCGGCACGAATATGAAGTTGACCGACATGCATATGGGACAAGCGATATTGACTTTGGTCGACAAAGACCGCTTCGAAGCTGATTGGTGTTCATGCTCGGGTGGCAAGCCCGATGGCAATCATCACGTTACGCTCAAATTTACTCGCAAGAAATAAGCGTGCCAATTAGATGGCTCGCGCAGCGACAACTTCGGATGTATTTAATGCGATCGCCGAGCCCCGGCGGCGCGAGATCATTTGCTTGTTAGCAGAACATCGCGCTTGCTCGGTCGGCGAATTAGTGGAGGCGATGTCGGTCGAACAACCGGCGGTTTCCAAACACCTTGCGGTTTTGCGTACCGTCGGGTTGGTGACCGTATCGCGCCATGGCAAGAGTCGGCTTTATTCGCTGAAGCCTCAAGGGTTAAAAGCGATCCATGATTGGGCCAGTCAGTTCGAAAAACTCTGGTCGCGCCAATTGAGTCGCATCAAGCAGAATGCAGAACGCGCCGCTGGCGCCCGCGCATCATAGCGATATCCAACCCAGCGGCCTATTGAACGAGTAGTACTTTTCCCTGAGACGATTTGCACAGGAGCGGAAGAATGGTCGCAACTGCAGTTAGTGTCCCTCAGCGGTCGTTGGTGATTGAGAAAGAAATTTCGATTTCTGCACCACTTGAGGTCGCCTTTGCAGCACTCCTGGAGGAACTTGGGCCAGCTAATGAATCGCACGACGGTACTCCGATGCCGATGGTGCTCGAAGCCCAACCTGGAGGACGTTGGTGGCGAGATTTGGGCCACAACAGTGGACATCTATGGGGCGTGGTGCAAGTGATCAAGCCACCGAATTTGCTGGAGATCTATGGCCCACTGTTCATGTCGTATCCGTGCATGAACCACGTTCAGTATCGGTTAACCGTCGATGGAACACTGACCAAACTGAAACTGGTCCATCGAGGTTTTGGTGAGATATCCCAAGTTCACCTCGAAACAGTTTCTCAAGGTTGGAGCCACTATCTTCATCGCATAAAATGCAATGCGGAACGCGCCCCAACTGCCATCGGCTCAGCCGCTAAATGATCTGGCTGAGCTTGCTGGTGCTAGTCGGGAAGCTATCGATACGCGCTCCGACGGCTTCTTCGGCGAGCGTCAGATACAGGTCGCCGATCGTTCCAGTCACTCGCGTATGACGCCCGGTCTTCATTCCTCCAGCATGACCTGCTGCGATCATGGCTAGACCCGCATTCTTGTGCGCGTTGGCTTCGGCATGCTCGTGAACGTACAGTGCGCAGGTATGATCCAACAGTGTACCGGCACCTTCTGGAATCGATTTTAGCTTGGCCAAGAAATAGGCAAACTCTTCGACATGCCAGCGGCAAATATCGCGCATAATGCGCTGGCCTTCGGGGCTTTCGACGCGCCCATGCGTGTATTCGTGATGACGTTCGTATGTCAAACCCAACCACGGGAAACGCGATAGACCTTGACATTTGGTCAACATGTAGGAAGCGACCCGAGTTTGTCGCGATGCCAGCGCGTGTACCAATAAATCGGTTTGCAGTTTGGCGATGCGCGGCCAGTCTTTCAAATCGCCACCCTCGGGCGGTTGCTCGACCAAGCGCGAATATTCTGGTGGCAAGCTGGCGACCGAACGCTCCAGGCTGCGCACTGAGTTCAAGTACTCCTCAAGCCGCTGGGAATCGTTGTAGCCCAACTGTTTTTTTAGGGCCAAAGCATCGTCGGAAACCGCATCCAGAATGCTCCTTTTTCGTTCGATCCAATATTGCTCTTTGGAACCAAACAGGCGATCGAACAAACGGTGCGGAATCATCTCTGGTGGCAGCGGCCGATCGCGTCCGGCCCAGCTCATGTTGCGCTGGATACTCTCACCAAACGACTCTTGGCAAACTCCAATCTGTAGTGATCGAAAGCGACTTTGTTGACCAATTTGCTGTGCAATAACTTGGTCGATCGATGGACCACCTGCGCCTCGCCCTGTAAAACTCTCGCCCGCAACCAAGCCGCTCATCGAATTATGGTGACCGTTTCCCGCTCCCACTCGTGCGGCAGGATTGTCTACGCCGCTGAGAACATGAATGTCGTTCCTAAATCGGGCCAGTGGCTGCAAGCAGGGCGTCATTTCGAATCCGGTTCCATCTTGCCGTGGAATCCAATATTTTTCGACAATTCCATTTCCGTTGAACCACAGAACAAACCTGGTTTCAATGGGCTGTGCAGCACCTTCAGCGGCATACGCAGTACCGCTGGCATTGAACGAAGATTCGAAAGAAGGCAGCGCAACGTGAATTGCCGCGCCCGATAATCCAACACCTGTTAGAAACCGGCGGCGCGAAATAAACTTGTTCGGCACGATGATCTCCCTGTTCTGTATCTTCCCACTTCGGCGAATCTGTTGCATTATCGTGTTTGGAAACGGTCGACGTCAATAAATCCGGAAGTTTCGTTATCCAAGCTTCGAACGTCGAACTCCAACATTGTTCCAGCTCGACAACGGTATTACAAGTTACTTTCCCCATTCTGCCTCAGCGTTCAGGAAAAACAGTGATGTCCATTAAAAAGTTGGGAATCGTCCATACTACCGCCGCACTCGTGCCGACGTTCAAGCAACTGTTTCAACAATATTTGCCCGAGCTCGATACATTTAATATTGCAGACGACAGTCTGATCAAAGATGTGATGGAACGAGGGGAATTGACTCCTGGCATTGCCAGACGGGTAGCTGCGCAAATCGCGTGCGCGGAGCAGGCGGGGGCGGAATTCGTGCTGGTCACCTGTTCTTCCGTTGGGGCAGCGGTCGAAGCTGCGACTCCCTTTTCCAGCGTGCCGATCCTGCGCGTGGACCAGCCCATGGCGGACAAGGCCGTCGAACTTGGCAGCAATATTGGCGTCATCGCTACGCTTCCGACAACTCTCCGCCCGACTGCCGATCTGATTCGGCGACGAGGTGCCTTGACTGGGAAGCAAATCAACATTGTGACCGAATTGTGCGATGGTGCATTTCAAGCAGCCTCGGTTGGCGACATGGAAAAGTTCGACGGGCTGATTATGCAGTCGATCCACAAACTGGCTGAACAAGTAGACGTGATCGTGTTGGCTCAGGCGTCCATGGCGCGAGTCGCAGCCGCAATTCCACCTGGCAGCGTTCCCGTCAACGTGCTTTCCAGCCCTGGATTAGCTATGGAATACCTAGTCAAGTTACTTGGTGAATCCAATCGAGACGCTCGACTAGCCTGATCGTCGATTGTGTGTTTGCCATGCACAATTGGCTGTTCCTGCTGTTTGCGGAATCCACTGCTGTCCAATTAAAGTGGGTTAATCTAATGCGGTAGTTGAGTTTTTGGTTTATCGTATTAATCAAGGATTTTCAGGTCGTGTTGGTGCGGGATGCCGAAATGATTGCAAGATCGCCTTGCTTGTGGCTGATTGCCTCCGTATGATTCTGCACCGTACCACAACTTCTGAGCGCAGCACTTTGTTCTCGCTCGGCCTCATCATTATTCTTGTTTGGGTCTAGGAGTCATCATGCACAAAAAGCACGGATTTACGTTGGTGGAATTGTTGGTGGTTATCGCCATCATTGGTGTACTTGTTGGGTTGCTGCTCCCGGCAGTTCAAGCGGCTCGCGAGGCAGCTCGCAGAATGTCGTGCAGCAATAATTTGAAGCAACTGGGATTGGCGCTACACAATTACGAGTCGTCGTTCAAGAAATTCCCAATTGGCCTAATTGACAATTGGAGCGCTAACCCAGCGACCGGTGACGGAGGTTGGTCATGGATGAGCGCCGTACTGCCATTAATGGAACAATCAGCGTTGTACAATTCAATCAACTTTGCCATGACTCCATTCGGCACTTTGTCGGTGCCCGGGAACACCGCAGCAGTCGCGGTGCCCATCCCCGCGTTTCGTTGCCCATCCGACATTGCGCCGCCGACTCGTGCAATTAATGCCAACAGCGTGGGAGGCACCAACGCGATTGCAGTGACTAGCTATGCCGGTTGCGCGGGACCCTTTGACGGCGAGCGTTGCACAGCATCGGGAGCACGCATGGTCCCTGCGCAGCGCAATATTGGGCTGCTGGTTGTCAACGAAACGCGTAGCTTTGGGTCGATCTCAGATGGCACCTCCAACGTAATTGCCATCGGCGAAGTTTCATGGCGACCATTCAACGCGACTTTGTCGGAAGGATCAGATCGACAGTTTATTTTGGGCAACGTCATTACCTCGGGTGCAGTCAACTGCAGCAATGGCGGACCCAATGTAAACGGGCTGTGGTTGCATTTGCGCGCAACCCGAAAGAAATTAAACGGTCCGTTGGTTGGAGGCGACAAGCATGCCGCTTTCCACAGCTATCATACAGGTGGAGCTCAGTTTGTTTTTGCGGATGGTTCCGTTCACTTTATCAGCGAGAATATTGAGCACACGAATACGAACTTCACCACGGCCCCGCTGAACCTGGGCGGACCTTACGGTCTTTACCAACGACTAGGCGGAATCAACGACGGACAAGTCATATCTGGGTTGGATCTTTAGAGAGCGGAACGATTGTCCTCAATCGTTTCTATTCTCCCGTGCAAGCAATTTTTTACTGTTCAAACATTTTTTCTCCTACCGAGCAATTGAGGACAATTGCTCTACTCTCCAGCCAAGAACCTTTGGACCATGATGCGCCGAGCTTGCCTATTAACTCTTCTCATTGCGATTGCCGGATGTGGTACTGACGGACCTCAATTGGCTGAGGTATCCGGTGTGGTCACCGTGGATGGCAAACCAGTACCCAATGCCGTCGTTACTTTTATTCCGACGGGTGGTTCGACCTCGTACGGAAAAACCGATGCGCAGGGCAAGTATACGTTGATGTTCACCGACACAAAGTACGGTGCAATGATTGGTAAGCACAGCGTAGAGTTGGAAGTCCGCAGGTACAGTCCCAGCGAATTGGCTGAGATGAAGGCAGCCGGTGAAAACGTTTCCACGGAAAGTGTGGCGATTCCCAGAAAGTACAAAGCGGCTGGGGCATTGACTGCCGAAGTAGAAGAGGGCTCCAATACGATTGACTTCAAGTTGACCAGCAACTGATAAGTAATCGAGCGCCAGCGACAACTTTGTCGGACGAAACGATTTTCATGGGCGACACAATTCAGTTCGGATGTTCCCGGCGAGCGATTCTTCAAGCAGGAGTGCTGGGAATCGGTGGCTTTTCGCTCGCCGACTTCCAACTGTTGCGTTCGCAAGGTGCCGTGCGCTCGAGTTCCGCTAGTAATAGCGTGATCCTGATTTGGCTCAGCGGCGGTCCAGGCCACATGGAAACATGGGATCCAAAGCCCGACGCTCCACGGGAATATCGAGGCCCGTTGGGTGCCATCGATACGAATGTCGCTGGCGTGCAATTCGGTGAATTGCTGCCCGAACAAGCTCGCATAATGGATCGACTTGCGATCGTGCGGACGGTACGGCATGGCTCGGGAGATCACACCAAGGGCAACCACTGGATGTTGACCGGTTTTGAGGGGCCGGCATTCAATGCACCCGATAATCGCGAACAAAAGCGCCCTGCGATGGGAGCTGCGGTTGCCACGCTGTGTGGTCCAAACGTCCAAGGTATGCCTGCATATGTCGCCGTGCCGCATTTGCGCGGTGGCACTGATAACTTGTTTCACTACGCAGCATATTTGGGTGGCCGTTGGAATCCGTTTGTGGTGAATTCAGATCCCAACGAGCGCAACTACGGCGTGCGCAATTTGACCTTACCCAACGACCTCACTCTTGAACGCATCAGCGATCGCAGAACGTTGACTCGTGATTTCGACCGGTTGCGATCGGGAGCGGAAACGTCTATGCGCGCGATGGATGAACACCATCAAGCTGCCTTCGAACTATTGACCGGCGCGCAAGCTCGCGACGCTTTCGACATTTCTCGCGAATCGCCAGAATTGCGAGAGCGGTATGGGCAGCATACTTTTGGGCAGAGTGCGCTACTCGCTCGACGCCTGGTCGAACGCGGAGTGACTTTCGTCACGGTCAATTGCGTCCCCTGGGATCATCATGGATCACCGGGACAATATAAAACAGAGGAAGGAGCGAAACTGGTGATTCCGCCTTTGGATCGAGCGATTGCGGCGCTCGTTAACGACTTGGTGGATCGCGGGTTGCATCGAAAAGTCTTAGTGGTTGCAATGGGAGAGTTTGGTAGGACGCCGCGCATGAATTCCAACGCTGGCCGCGATCATTGGGGCAATACCTTCAGCGTGTTGATGAGCTGCGGAGCGATGCGCATGGGGCAGGTCATCGGGCGCAGCAGCGCTCGAGGCGAATTCGTTGTGGAACGCCCCTTTGATCCGCAGGATGTTGCCGCAACAGTGTATCACCACCTCGGGATCCAAGGCCGGTCGATTGCGTTTCGTGACCATCTTGATCGCCCCATGCCGCTAATTCAGGACGGCGACCCGATCCGAGAGTTGGTGGGCTGAGCTAGGAGGGGCTCGCCTTGTCAGCCCATTCAATGCCGAGCGATTCTGCACACGCTCATGCAGCTTCGAAGTAAGCTGGATGGATATCTCGAAGCGATTTCTCAACGCACTCGACAGCCGACAATATTTGCTGTTCGCAGTGCGTGCAGTTGATAAAGAATCTTAGTCGCGCTGCCGACTCTTCTACCGCCGGATAGAGAATGGGCTGAACGTTAAAACCCTTCTCAAACATCCGCCGAGATAATAGCAGAGCGTGCATGGAGTTGCCGGTGATCACAGGAATAACTGGCGTATCGTGTGAGTTGCCGGTATTCAATCCGCGACGCCGTGCTTCCCTCAAAAACAGCGCGGATAATTCGTGCAGGCGCGCGATGCGTTCCGGGTGTTTACGGAGCACACGCAACGAGGCTAGTGCAGCGGCGGCGTTGGTGGGCGATAGTCCCACGCTGAAAACGAATCCTGGCGCGGTGTAGCGCAACAGTTCGATCAGCTCCTTGCTGCCGGCGATGTAACCACCGCAACTGCCAAATGATTTGCTGAGAGTTCCCATCCAAATGTCGACGTCGCGAGAGTTAATGCCAAAGTGCTCCCCGATGCCGCGCCCGGTCGTTCCCATCGTACCCATCGAATGAGCTTCGTCGATCATCAGCCACGATTTGTGGCGACGTTTGACGGCAACAAACTTTGGCAAGTCGGGGTAATCGCCGTCCATACTGTAAACGCCTTCGAGAATCACCAATACTCGGCGATAACTCGAACGTACCTCTTCGAGAATCGTCTCCAAAGATTGCCAATCATTGTGTGGAAACGGTCGACGCCGAGCACCGGAGAGAACCGCCCCTTGCACGATGCTGTTATGGGACAGCGCATCATGCACAATCAAATCGCCAGGACCGACCAAGTGGCCGATGGTGGTTTCGTTGGTCGCGTGACCGCCGACCATAACTACGGCAGCGTCTGTACCAACCCACTGAGCGATCTCTGACTCAAGTTGACCGTGGACCTCTTTTTCTCCGCTGACCAATCGCGAAGCGCTGACGCTGGTGCCGTACTTCTTGACAGCATCGATCACCGCTTGCGTGACCTCGGGATCCCCACTCATGCCCAGATAATTATACGAGGCGAAGCTGACCAGCTCGCGGCCGCCAATGCGCGTCGTATCGCGAGTGATTCCCTGATGGACCGAAAAATACGGGTTCGGAACGCCAGTCAATTCAAATTGGCCCATCATGCGTTTTAGTTTGCGGAATTCCGGCAACTGGTCAAAGCAGTAATCTTCGGCCGCGATCTCGCGCAATTTGTCGGCAGTCAGCCCAGTCTCGGTCGGAACTAGATCGCGTCGCAATTTGGCCTTGCCAATATGCTTTTCGATGGCGGTGGCCACTTCGCGAACCGTCTCAATTTCCTGGAGTACTTGCTCTGGGAATCGACCACCGAAGGTCTGCTCCAAAGCGTGCGCGATCTGCATACGTTCCAAGCTATCCAGGCCCAGATCGAGCAACAGATTGGTGTCCAATTCCAAATTCTTGGCGCGTTCCTGAGCTACCGCTCGAACCGAATCCATGACCACGTCGATAATTTCATGGTCCAGTTGCAGCTTGCCACCGCGCAGTTTGCCTTCGTCAGCAGTCGAACTCGTCGAACCTGACACCGTTGTGGTCGACAACGTCGAGGCTGCGATCATCGGTTCTTCGGCTGGCAGCTCGGCGTCCCACGACGCCCATTTGGCGACAATGGTCAAAGAGCCTGCGAGAAATTGTTGTTTGCAAGCATGTCGCTGGATCTTACCGCTGGAAGTTCGCGGCAGCGTTCCGAATCGCACCAGATACACCGCATCGGGCGGCAGCTCGTGCTGCAGAGCAACACTGCGCCGAATATCGTCGATAACCTTGCTCCAGTCATCGCCGACCTTGCGATTCACTTCGGCAGCGACGATCAGCCGCTCTCGATCATCTGAGTTGATCGCGAAGGCAGCCACCAGCCCACTTTGCATCGAGGCATTGGACTGCTCGACAGTCAACTCGATGTCTTGAGGATACCGATTTACGCCTCGAACAATAATCATGTCTTTGAGGCGACCAGCAATATATAATTGCCCATCGTGAATGAAGCCAAGATCGCCCGTCTTCAGAAACGGCCCCTCGCCTGCCGCAGTGTAGGCTCGAAAAGTCTCGCGAGTTGCCTCTTCTTTTTCCCAATAACCTTGGCCTACGCTGGGGCTTTGCACCCAGATTTCACCGATGACATTTTCAGCGAGTACCTTCGCAGACTTTGGCTCAACCACGTAGATCTTCTCACCGGGTAACACGTGCCCACATGCAACTAAAGCTCGCGCATTTTCACCTCCGGAGGCGCACGGAGTGACCTTCTGCAAGTCCAACGACGCGGCATCGAACGATCTGATGATTGGCCCAACCTCGTGCGGGCCACCGGTAACGATGAGAGTTGTCTCGGCCATTCCATAACAAGGCAGGAACGCCTTTTGATTGAAGCCAACTCTGGAAAACCTCTGCGTGAATTGCTCAATCGTGGACGATCGGACGGGTTCCGCTCCATTAAACGCCGTACACCAGGTGCTCAAATCGATTCCGTCGAGTTCGTCGTCCGTGATTTTGTCAACGCACAATTGATAGGCAAAATTCGGCGCGCCGGTGATCGTGCCGCCGTAACGAGTAATTGCGCGAAACCAACGTATCGGCTGCTGCAAAAAAGTCATCGGGCTCATCAGCACGCACGGACGCCCCAAAAAGACAGGCATCAGAATTCCGCCTACCAGTCCCATGTCGTGGTAAGTCGGTAACCAGCTCATACCCACGGCGTCTTGTCGTGTATCGAACGCCACCATGATCAACTCGGTATTTCGAACCAAGTTGGCATGCTTCAGCATGACTCCCTTGGGGTGCCCAGTAGAACCCGACGTGTATTGTAGAACTGCTAAATCGTCAGGTAAAACATGCGGGTCTTTCCAAGCGTCTGCGTGACAATCGGTCATCGAATCGGTGGCGATGATCGATATCGATTCCCATTCGACCCAGTTACTATCGCCCTCGATTTGTTGGCGAACTTGTTCGTTGGTGAGTGCCAATTGTGACTGGCAATCGCGGGCGATCCCGTGGATGCGCTGGCCCTTGCGATTCTTTCTGGGTGGAAAAGCTGGAACGGCAGTTGCGCCAGCATAGAGGCAACCAAAAAATCCCACGACGAAATCGATCGCCGGTGGGTAAAGGAGCAACACCCGCTGGCCGGCCGCTCCCAATCGCTGCAGGTAGCCAGCAACCCGACGCGCTGCGATGTCCAGCTCGCCAAACGTCAATGATTGCTCGGGACCATCTTGGCCATCAACGAAGTAGAAAGCTGTTTCATTGCCACGTTCGGCGCTCCAATGCCGCAAAACTGATATCAAATCAGTGCGCGGAGGAATCCGCGTCTGCCGACCAAAATAGGGCGTCAGATCGAGAGTTTCTTCGGATGGCCTCATTGCGACCTTTGAAACGAAATTACTCAAGCTCAACACAGTGTGAGACGTTTGTTGGCAATCCATATGTCCATCCGTGGAGAAACTAAGTCCCTTTGAATTTTGCCGTAACCATCCATGGTCGCAACGTCAAAATCTCTAACCAAACTCTTTCGAGGGGTGCGATTTCATAATGCGCATCGTCCGCGCGCAGCAACAATTTAGCAAAATCCCGAACAATTACTCAGCAAGGAGCCAATCTAGTCGCGAATTGCCTGCAAAGTGCGCGAAAGCACTCCGTATTACCCACTATTCTTGAGTAATTGCTAGCGCAAGTTCAATTCCAACCTCTGTGCGGTATTTTTTCCACTTGCCGTGAATGCTCGCATTCCGCCCAATATCCAGCCGGCGCAATCAGGCTCAATCAAGAGTATCGACGAAGTGAGTGAAGCTCTGGCATCGAATTTTGCCACCTAAAGCTCTTTTTAGAAACTAATGACACCCTAATATTAGCCGGATCTCGGGAATGCAACCTAGAAGCGTAGCTTCGGCGCAAAGTCATAGCTTTGCCATGCCAGCTCAAGTCCCCGCGCTTGGTGAGTCTCTACCTGAAATCGGCGGGAAGCGTCATTGGCGTAGAATTCGACATACTCGTTCTAACCGCGAAATCTAGACCCGATAGAACCAGCAAAGTTGGGCAATATTATCGGGATTGCACACTATGCGCGCGGCCATGGGATCTAATTCACTATTCCAAAATCGAATTCGATCCAGGGACTTGGTGTCATCATGATTGAAGGTCTTCTCGCATCCCTGTTTGGCTTGTTTTTTTTTGCACTCATTGGGCACGGGATGTGGCTATGCGGAGCAAATCTTCTCCGCAGTGTGTTCGGACTCAAAAAATCTGAGCCGGTTCTGACTGACCGAGATCCGGTGAAGAGTCCGTCCGACGACGCGCTGAAAGCGGAAGAGTGCGTACAGCGTCTGACGCGAGGTTCATTCCTCGAATACGATGACTACTGCGTCGTACGCGACAAGCTCGAGACGGCGGCGCGGCGAGCCAAGGTTTTTCTTCCCAATCGGTTGCCAAAACGCGAACGCATCGAAGCGTTGAGTGGTACTTCAACGGACGCTTCGAAGAATCTGGTTGCGCCAGCCAACGAATCGCCGGTCCACGGTTTGCGTGACAATCAAGGCGCACTGGAACTGCCACCAGTGGTTGTGGCGCCCGTGGTCCAACCGTCCCATTCGATTCATGCGCTTGAGAAAGACTATGCCACGCAGCCACTTGCCCCAACTGCGCCGCTTGCGAAGGCGAGTCGCAAAGCAGTTGGCGAAATGTTGCAGGAGTTTCTCAACGAGAAGAATATTCACTGGGGCGAATTGTTGAGCGGCGTTCTAATCGTCGGTAGCGCTGTGGGACTGATCTTTAGCCTCCGCTGGCAACTTAGTCAGATCATTCCAATGTTTTCGGCGGTGATTTTCTTTTTGGCGACAGCGGCCATTCATTTTGCAGGATTCTATACGCTCGGTCGTTGGAAACTTCCTTCGACTTCACGCGGACTGTTGTTGATCGGATCGCTGTTGATTCCGATCACGTTCTTAGCCACCGCACTGCTTGCCGACCACGGCGGTTCCGCATCGATCCTAGAACCTGGATTCATCGCGCTGATGATTGTCGGCGGTGGGGCCTGTGGTGCTCTGGTTTACTATGGCGCACGACAGTTATTGCCTAGCCAGCCAATAACTTGGACTGTGGGCATTATGGGCAGCTCCTTGGCCCTAGGCATTATCAATCGATCTGTTGCCGACAGTACGCATCCAATGCAGTTGTCATTGTTTGGATGCCTAGCATTGATAGGTCTCGCATACGTTGTCGTGCGCAACGTACTTTTGCCGAGAGTTTCGTCCAGATTCCAGCCGGCACAAGCAACTGCGGGTTCGCATGCGATGATCGCGCAACTGAAGCTCTATGGCACGACATTGTTTGCACTGATCGTCGCCATGGGATTGTTGGTCCTTCGAGCGCGCGAACTGTTTGATACGTTGCTGCCATACTCGATTCCAATCGCCGGACTTGGATTGTTGACCAGTGCAATCGGTTGCGGGATCGGCACGCTGAAGGAATTGTCGCCGGAGCGCGACGCAGTTGATCTAGATCGGCCCGATGCGACTCCCTGGTGGCACGTTCTGTCTACCGCCATCTTAATTCTGGGTAGCGTCTTCGTCGTTGCAGCTGCGTTTTTCGCCAAGGATAGTGTGCAGCTCGTAGTTGGAATCGCGTTGCTCGGTGGTCTGGCCAATGGTGGTTTGGCACTCCTATTCAAACAACCGTCGCTAACGGCAGTCAGCGCGCTGGGGCTGTCGAGCGCCGTGTTACTTATCGGACATCGTATCAGCGGAAATCTCGCCGGCGGTCCATTGACTATGGATGCGCTGTTGAGCGTTGCGACGCATGGACTGACTGGCGCAATCCTCTTGGTGCTTGCCATTGCCTGGGGGCTAGGTGGATGGTGGCTACGCCTGCAAACTGACGTCGGCGGAGAAAAATCGGAACGCAAACCACACGCTAGCTTTTCATTTTCAGAGCCTCTGCCACTTTCGCATTGGTTGGTGATGTTCGTGGCCGCTGGATTGCTTAGCTTCATGGCGATATTGGTATCGGGTTATGGAGCCTTCACGACCACTGCCATGAATTCGATGTGTTTGTCGTTAGCAGTTCTCGGTTGCTGTGCGTTTGCCGGATTGCTCGTCGGGCATTTTCGCCAGGATAGACTTCCAATGTTTTTGAGCAGCGGCCTTTTGTTTCTCATCTGTACCACTCTGCTTCGATCGAACAATCCAGTTGCTTTTGAGCTTGGGGTGACTACGTGGGAAATTCCGTGGCGAGTTGTGGCAGCAATGTTATCGCATGCCGCCATCGTGACCGGTGCAAGGCTGCTGCTTTCATCAATCCGGTCCGGCGTGCATGAAACCGACGGCCAATTGGTCTTGCCGACGGCGAGACCGACCGCAATTCGCTCACTTGGCATCACCGGTGCAGCAACAGCCTCAGCTTCAATGCCATTGCTCCTGCGCTGGGACGAACCGAGTCTCCTTGGTTGGCAAGCGATCTGCCTTGCGTTGGCTGGGGTGATTTGTGTTTTGCAAGGAAGACTCCAATGGGGCAGCGTCTGGCGCATCGTCGGCCAAGCGTCGCTGGGAATGGCAATCGCACAAATATTTGCCAAGCTGCTGAGCGATGCTACGCCCAACATGTTCGTGCCCGAACAGTGCCTAATTTTCGCGATCAGCACGATTGCACTGGTTGTTAGTGCCGTAGCTAGTCTACCGTACTTTACCCGCGCGACGTGGTCGGGTCTGGCAGCCTGGAAACGCGTGGACGCAGATGTCGTTTGCGTTGCATTTGTGATTTATCTGATTGCCCTTTCGCTGCGGTTTTGGGATACTCCGCGAGCGAACTTGACGCCCGATGCGTGCCTCTTTGCGCTTTCCATAACAATGGCGTTGATGGGCTCACTCCTGTTAGCAGCCTTTCGCAATCGCCGGTCCTATCAGTTCCTTGCAGGAATCCTCAGTTGTTTTGCCACTGCCGCATTCTGCCAATGGCTCGCGCCGACTACGCTCACGACGAGCACGTTCCTGACCCTAATGTGCATGGCTCCGCTTGCGATCGTACTTGGATTCTCAGTGTATGATGTACTATCTACCAACAGCGAAACCGCCACGACGGCTCACGTCATTCCCATCGCAGGTGGCGCACCCTTTGAAGATCTCGTTTCGTGGGGAACGTTGTTCGCTTGGTTTCTCATAACATCTACAGCGTACACCATCGAACTGAACTCTATTGTTTCGGCAGCGAGCCTGACGCTGGCCAGCCCGCTCGGATTCGTTTGGATCTTGTTTGGAATTCTCACGTTTGTTGTACAGTCGCCATTGCGACCACCGGTGGTAGCGTGCAATCGAACGTATATCGCGAGTTTGATGTTAGTTCTTCAAGCACCATTGTGGATGGCAAGCGGTGTTACGGGCGATCTTACTCAAGCTACGTGGCTGGCGTTGATTCTGTCGGCCGTTGCCGTTCATGCAGCGATGGCCGGTTTAGCGGTTCGAGTTTATTGTGCTGCGAGCTCACGTCGCACATCGAAGGTCAGACTGATGGATCAGTATTTCTCGGACGAATATCGCGCACAAGCCGTGGGATTGTTTGGCAAGTTGGTCGAAACGTCAGCCAGTTCCGTCGTTATCGTTTCGATTCCATTTGCCTTGTTGTCAACCGATTCCAATGCACTACGTATTGTAGCGCTGGCCGTCTTCATGAGCGGCGTCGGATTGCTCGCGGCCAGTTCCGCTGCTGTTGCTGAGAATTCGCTACGATCGCGTCGAGCGAGGTGCTGGGCGATCGGCATCCTGTGTTGGTTTGCGATACTGCTAACTTGGAGCAGCTTGCCGCAGATGGACACGATGCTGCTGGCGACTTTGCGATCGATGCGCGCTTCGTGCGTGCTTTACATAGCATCCATCATACTTGTCGCTTACCACGCGCGCCCGACAATTCATGATTGGACGTTAGCGGTCAAGCAGTCTTGGCCGGTGATGCTTGCCGGTGGCGTAGTGACGGGGCTGTGTGCAACGTGGCTGGCATGGCAACAGGTGGCTCCCGAGACGGGACTGGCATCGGCGGGATTCGACGCGATCTGTTTGGCATTAGCACAAACCGCAACTGTAGCTGTGCTGGTCGTTCAAGCGCTGCGCAACTCGTGGAATATCGCAGAATTCCCAGATCAATGGCGATCGAATTACGTCTACTTCGCAGAAGCCATTGCCGGTTTAGCGGCGATTGGACTATACGTGGTGTTTCCGCAGTGGTTCGATTTGCCGTTGAAGCAGTATTGGCCGCTGATCATTTTGGCAGTGGCGCTTGCAGGCTCGGCGATCGCTAAGCTGCTTTCGCTGAAAAATCTCGACGTGCTTGGCGACCCAATGGCCCGTACCAGTCTGCTGCTGCCGATCGTGGCTGCGATCGGAGTGTTCGTGGTAGGCTCATCGGCTCGATCGGATCTTGTATTAACCTTAGGCGCAGTCTTTTATTTCATGATGGCTGCCGCCGATGGTTCCCGAAAGCTGGCGGTTGCCGGGATGGCGCTCGTGAACGTAGCGATGTTTCTGTTCTGGCATCGATATCCGTCGTTGGATTTCTTGCGGCATCCACAATTGTGGATAATTCCTCCGGCCGCAAGCGTCTTGATTGCCAGCTATTTCCATCGGCGGGAATTGTCGGCTCAGACGATGACCTGGATACGCTATGCAGCACTTGGCGCAATTTTTCTGAGTTCGACCAGCGAGATACTGCTAGCGGGCATTGGCGAAAGCCTCTGGCCGCCCATGCTGCTGACGGTTCTCAGTGTACTGGCGGTGTTCATGGGAATCAGCCTGCAGACGCGCTCGTTCATCTACTTTGGATTCGTGTTTTTGCTGGTGTCGACCACTGCGATGGTTGCTCACGCCCAACAAAGCCTCGGCCACACCTGGCCCTGGTGGGCGCTGGGTATCACACTCGGCATTGCCATCCTGATACTGTTCGGCCTTTTTGAAAAGAGACGCAATGAGATGCAACAGTTGACAGAGAAACTACGCAGTTGGGAAGCGTGAGGCAACTCGCGACATTGGTGCGCAAAACAAGCCCGAAGCGCCAGAGCGCCAGCGAGCGACTGACTTGCTCCAATTCACTCGCTGGCGCTTCGGGCTTGTATTATTTCTAGGAATCTTCGGGCCTGTATTTCTAGGATTTATGGTTTGGAGTTCGATTGTTGCTTGATGAATTCCAGTGACCGTGCGATGACTTCGTCGTTGATGCCCATGTGGCCCATTTCGGGATAGCGATGAAACACGTGCGGAGCATCAATTTTCTTTAATGCTTCGATCATCCCGAGCGCATTGTCGATCGGAACTGATCGATCGTTGTCCGAGTGCAAAATCAGGATCGGTTTCATGTTCTTCTTGACGTGGTTCACCGGAGAAGCGAACTTGCGAGCTTGGATCGGATCTTCGCTTGCTGGAGTCCAGATGTCGCCCCAACTGAGCGTCGTCAACTCGTAATTTGCGGCCACGCTGATCACAGCGCGGAATTCATTGCTCGATTTCTCCCATCCGCCGGTTCGCGGAAACGGTCCATCGCCCAGTGTCGCGGCCAGTGAAACCATGTGGCCGCCGGCCGACTGGCCGATGAGAAAAATCTTCGACGCATCGATGCGATATTTTTCCGCATTGGCGTGTACGAACCGAATGGCGCATTGCAGATCCTGATAACATGCTGGTGCCGGAGTGCATCCGACCAATCGATAATCTATCGACATCGCAAAGAATCCGAACTCAGCCCACTGCTTGACCTTGATCGTTGAGCCGTCTTGTTTATGACCTCCTCGCCAACGTCCGCCATGCACGGAGATTATTGCTGGCAACAACTCTCGTGATTCTGGATAAGCGACATCCGCCAACAATCCTGCTCCATGCACTCGCCCGTAAACCAAGTCTTCATGATAAGTGACTTTGAACGCTGCAGTTTCCGTCTTGCCTTGAGCCAAAATTGGTTTTGCTTCGATTAAGATTGCGACCAATGAAACGAGTAAAATTCGGTAGGTGATACGTAAGGTATTTTGCGATGCGAACATGCTTGATCTCTCTGTGGGTTAAATGCAATACCGTTCAACGAACGTGGGATAAGCTTCCAGCTTGTCAATATCTTGTGCAAGCAATGGCGAAACTCCGCTACAGGTTGACAAGCTGGAAGCTTATCCCACGTTTGGTGAACGGTATTGGGGTTAAATGCGAAACAGTTTAATCAACTCATTACATGAGGTTAGAAATGTGAGGTCTAAAAGGCTGCAAGTTTTCTCGACGTTACTTCGCTGGTGTCTTGGTGAGCGACATAAGGAACTCCACGAGATCGACAAATTCTGTGTTGGTCAGGCGGCGATATACATCGTCGGGCATAATACTCGTTGGCTGGATGCGGCTTTCTTCGATTGTCAATTTAGCGACTTCGTGCGTCTTGCCCTGATTGTCGCTCAATGTGATATGTGTGGCTGACTCGCTTAATTTGACCCCTGTTAATACTTGACCGGTGTCGAGCAACAAGAGCCAAGTTTCATAACTGGGGGCGACCGTACGGCTGGGTTCCAAGATCGATTCAACCAGATGAACTCGTGAAAAGCGATTCCCAATGGCTGTCAGATCGGGGCCGATCCGACTACCTTGCTCCGAAATGCGATGACATTTTCCGCACAGCGATTTCTCCGTGTTCAGAAACAGCTCCTGTCCACGTTGCACGTTCCCGCGCCCGGCAAGCACCAACTGAGTCAATCGTTCGTGGTCAGCCTGCGAACTCTTGCGGCGAAATCGCATCTGATATTTCGTCTCATCGCCGTCGCCATCGATGCGGACCGCCAATCGATTGATACCTTTCGACAGAGTTGCGTCAAAACGATCGGAATCGACTTTGTAAGCGGCCACAGTATCGCGCGTGAAAATCGAATTGCCGTTTAACCAAGCCGCCAGCTTTCCGCTGGCTGACGCCAAGAATTCCACTTCTTGTGATTCAGCCAGCTCAATGTCGGCAGTCGCTAGCCAAACTCGATCGCTTGACTTTGACTCGATTGAAGACAAGCGAACGCTTGCATCGATTCCCTCCGCAAGTTTCACTTGCCACTGCTCGCCTAGAATTGACTCGGCTTGCGTTGGCCTGGTTGGAACTAACTTACTGAGGTTCTTCTCCGCGGTCGTGGAGTCCATGGGGCCACAAACTTGCCAGCGCAAAACCACACCGTTGTTTCCCTGAAGCACGGAAATCGCACGCTCGATTCTGTGCCAATGTTCCGACGCTGACGATATCTTTCGCTGCCAACTAGCAAACGTCCGAACTACGGCGGTCAGTACTTCCGTCGATCGACTCTTGTTCCCCAACGATGCGACAGGTTCGAGTTGTTGTGGGTCTCCCAGGTCGGCCAAATACGACAGCGCCGCGATCTGCGCTTCCTCGAACCGTAGTGCTTCGAGCGCAATCGGAAGCGCACGAGAGTCGGTAAGTTTCCTCAACGACTCGAGGCTCGCGCTCCGCATTGGCAGGTCCGATTCACTAGCCATGGCCAGCAGCAAGTCGGCACCGTCACGCACATTCAGTTTGCCACACAAGTTGGCTGCCGCTCGGCGCACTCGGATATCCGAGTCTCGCATCAATCGGATAACGTGTGGTGCAGCATCGGTGGATTCTAGACTTACGAGTGATTCTGCCGCCGCTGCGCGCACGTCGGCATCGCGAGAATCCAACCGCGTTATTAAAGACGACGCAGCAGTCGCATGTAACTTAGGCTGTCGACCGAATTCGCGCAGCACCTCCGCGAGCACTGGACCATCTTCGAGCCCCGCGCCAATTTCAATCAGGCGTTGTCCAGAAAGTTCATCGAGATCAGCTACGAATTTTGCCAGCGCCCGCAGACGATGTTCTGCCAGTAGCGATCGATTTCGGATAATTCCTTCCAACACACCGCGGACTTCCGCGACCGGTCGAGCATTCAGTGCGTCGAGTATTGCCGCAACGCCCTCGGGGCGCGTCTGGTCGCGCAGCCAACTCGCCAGCGAATCCAGTGGAATCGGAATTTCCTCTCGAAGCATGTGCCGCACGGTGTTTACTCTAACGTCCAAATCCGGGTCGCTCAGGGAATTGCCGAGTGCCGTTTCAATCGCTTGACTTTTTTCCCAAGCGATCGTATTGGCCGGTCGCGGCCCAGGTCGAAAGCCCCAATAGTCCCACTCGGCAGGCTGTTTATAAATGCGGGCGAGCAAATCGATGTACTCACAACGACGCTGTGGATCGGATTCCCGTTGCAGTCGCTTGTGCAGCCCGTCGGCGATCTGGGGAGTGGCTTGAGTAGCAAGTGCGCGCAGGGCCAAAGTGCGAAGCGTGGCTCGATTCGGCAACTCGACCTCCGCTGGCTCGTCCAGCAGATCCAATGCGCCGGACCAATTTCCACAGCGACGGAGCATGATCATAGCCGCGTGCATCAGTGCTGGATCGCTCAGGTTGCAATGGGGACCCATCCATGCCGGTGCTTCCGACCACCGCAACCGGCCCTGAGCGACAATAACTTCAAGCTGAATTCTTGGTTCAGCTTGATTGGCCAGCCGAGCTAGACGGCGGCACATTTGTTCATCACCGCGACCGGCATCGATCCGATGGCTGGCAAGAATCGGATCCGACAAATCGGTGATCGCGCGAATCGCTTGAACGCGAACGCGCGTCTCCAAGTCGTGTTCGGCCATCTCAAACAGTACGTCGATTGCTTGATCGCCGAGCTGGTGTGCCAGTATCCAAACAGTATGCAATCGGCCCAATACGTCGACTTGCCCAGACCGTAGTGCTTGCAACAGCGATTGCGCACCATCGCGACCGTGGTTCTCGATCGCCAATTGAGCCGCCACTCGCACGTGATAGCGATTCGAGTTCAAGCCATTCACCAATTCGTGAAATTCAGCAGCAGCGGCAAAATTGAGCAACGAATTGTTGACTTGGTCTTTCGAAGCCAGCGAAGTGACTCGATAGATGCGAGCACGTCCACGTTTGGGGCGCTGGCCATCGCACCAGTCGGAAATCAACAGAGATCCGTCTCGATCCACGACCAGATCAGTCGGCTTGAATCCATACGGATCATCGGGCGCTCCGACTGCAAAGTCGATTTCGTGCATTGGGGCAAAGCCGCTCTGAGACGCCTGCTTCGGATAGCGTACCACGGCTCGCCCCCATTCGCAAAAGTACAGGCTGTCGCGATACTCCGCGGGAAATGCGGTCTCTAGATAAGCGACTCCGCCCGCAGACGAACCGCGTCCCAAATCGGCCAGCGGCGGCATCGCTTCGGTGGGTCGATCTCGATAGAGATAGGGATATCCGTGGTCGGAACCGTGAAAACAATGACACACGCGAATCATATAATCGCCGCCATCGTTCTCGTTGTCGCGTACGAAGACGTTCAATTCCTCGTCGAGCGCGACGTCATAGATGTTGCGCAAGCCGTGTGAAAAAACATGCAGATCGCGCCCATCCGAACGACATCGCAGTATGCTCCCTTCCTGCACCAGCAATCGGTCTCCTTCCGGTCGCCGAACGTCGCATCCGCGATCACCCAGCGCCAGGTACAGCCAGCCGTCGTGCCCGACCACGACTCCGTTCGCACAGTGAAGCCGATTCGAATTTTCCTCGGGCGGCAAACCCAGTCCACTCAACAGCTCGATCCGCTCTTCTGCTACATCGTCCCCATCTCGATCGCGCAGCTTGGTCAGAAACGGAGCATGCATGACGTACACAGCGCCATCGTGAAACGCCAAACCTTGGATCGAATTAAAGCCATCCGCATAAACAGTCGTCGTGTCGGCATAGCCATCACCATTCGAATCACGCACCACACGGACTTGGTCGCGGCGAACGATTTCGATACCCAATCCAGTCATATAGTCGTAAGCGACCAATAACGAACCTGCCGAGGGTCCCAACGCGATCACCGACGGATATTCGACCAATGGATCGCAAGCGAACAACGTAGCGCGAAAACCATCCGGAACCTTGAGCGGCGGAAATCGCTTTTCCGTGTCCGGACCAGTTGTAGGCGTGTCCGCCATAACCGCTGTCGCCAACAAGCTGAACACCGCCAGAGCCACCCCGCCCGCGCGACTCTGCGGCCGCCAATTTTCTGTTCCGATCATGCTGAACCTCATCAAGTTGCTGTGGGAAAAATTAACCGAATAACAAGCAACAAGTCACAGTGAATTCCAGCGGGGCATTATAGAACAACGCCAGTTGTCAAAGAAGTTGACGGCCACAACGCGAAAAAACAGATCGCGAGAACTTGGAATGCTGCAAGTAGTACCTCATGATCGCCAACAAACATTGGCGACGGCATGAAGGTCACTCGGATCAGTGCCTATCCATGGCGGTCAAGTTCAGCGAATAGATCTCCAAGCGAAAGAGTGAAACCGCAGAGGACGGTACCGCCGTCTAACGAGTCTCTCTCCTGCAATTTTGTGGAGTGCTCTGCCGAATGAAAAACGGTGGCAGTCCGAGAGCTGGGATCGATCAGCCATACAAGATGCACTCCAGCGGAAAAATATTCGCCGACCTTGATGTTCATTTCTGCAGGCGTGTTCGATTCGCTCAACACTTCGATGGCTAAGTCGGGAACCAGATCCGGGATTGGCTCGCCGGTCCAACGTCGCTGGGGAAAACGATTCCAGGACGCGAACGCTACATCGGGAATGCGGACCAAGCCTGGGAACAATCGCATCATGCCTTGCTCGCCCGTCACATACCCAAGATTCTGCGGCGCAACGAAGTTTCCTAGCATGCGGGCAATAAAAATTGCTAGTATCGATTCGCCATAACCCATCGCTTTCTCCACCAATACGCCATCGACTAATTCGCACATGCGATGTTCGCGCACTGCAATATCCAACACGTCGCGTTCAGTCGCCGTACCCAAAGGCGGGCGCAAGCGGATGCGACTTAACGGGATATGCCCCAGCCGATTCATTAGGTCGTCGAGCGTATGGAGTGAAGTTTCATTGACTGTAGCCATTCGGATTCCTCACGGACAAATCGTTCTATTCGTCGTATCGAAATACAGTGCATTCTTTTCTTGCAGGACACACCGATTGCGTACTGTAGCGAACTTTGCAAGGTCTGCCTTCTTTTCGCTCGTTCCTTCCAAATCTTAACTGGACTTCAGGCTAACCGCCAACTCCACCAATGCCGAGCAGCGAAGAGCCAAACACTGTGGATTTAGCTTTGCTTTCGAATGAGGCTGGACATGGAAACTCATGGCGCCACAAATTAGGCGGCTGGAGTGAATCTCTAGAGTTTAGCGGTTCCAGAAAGGGTATCGCCAAATGTCAGCACGTAAGTTTTTTACACCTGAGCAGAAAGTAGCTATTTTGCGGGAGCACTTGCTCGATAACACCGAAGTCAAACCAACTCTTCGCGCCGTCCCCGGCTACGGAACCCTGGTAAGACGCGACCTATACTGATCAAACTTGACATTCAGCGCTCTGAACTACCAAGCCCGATGCGCAAGCGAGTGCGTGCCGGGACCGACGCACTGGCATGCGCGTCGGGAATTGCAGGGCTCGATCAGTGTAATCTAACAATCCTTGCCGCGAAAAAGCACAGAGAGCACAAAGCAACTGCAAAGCAATTGAGGTAGTATTCGCGAACGGTTGCACTGCTTGTAGATTGTCGAAGCTGGTTTTGTGTTCCTTGCGTTCTATAGCGGCTGGTCGAGCGAGCGAAGAGCCAAACACAACGGTTTTAACTTTGCTTCAAGTGCGGCTGCAATTGGAAATTCTTAGCGCAACGAATTAGGCGGCTGGTTGCGGGGACAAGCTTGGTTTGGGTAGCTATACTCTTGAGATTGAACTTGTTGTGAGTGGAGAATTTTTGTGGTGGAACGGCCTGGACAGTTGATTGACCCTGACATGCAGCGAGCTGAACGACTCAAGGATGCTTGCGCGCGAATCAAACGGCAGGTCGCTAAAGTGGTGGTTGGCCAAGATGAAGTGATCGACCAATTGTTGATCGCATTGTTGGCGCGGGGGCATTGCTTGCTTGAAGGTGTGCCGGGGCTGGCTAAGACGCTGATGGTTCGCTCGTTGGCACAGTCGATGGATTTGACTTTCCATCGCATTCAGTTCACGCCGGACCTCATGCCAGCAGATATTACGGGAACGGATATCATTCAAGAGTCCGCGGACAGCGGGCGCAGGCAATTGGTGTTCGAGCGCGGACCGGTTTTTACTCAACTACTGCTGGCCGATGAAATAAATCGTACTCCGCCCAAAACACAAGCGGCACTGTTGGAGGCGATGCAAGAGCACGAAGTGACCGTCGGTGGCAAGACCTATCAACTGGCCGAGCCTTTTTTTGTTCTGGCGACGCAGAATCCGATCGAGCAAGAAGGGACTTATCCTTTGCCCGAAGCGCAGCGCGATCGGTTTGTGTTTCACGTCGTGGTGAATTACCCATCGCGCGACGACGAATCTGAGATCATCGATCGCACAACGTCGACGTTCGAATCGCGCTTGGAACCAGTGGTAACAGGCGCAGAGATTGTGGAGTTTCAGACGACCGTGCGCCAGGTTCCGTTGCCAACGCATGTCAAGTTGATGGTACTCGATTTGGTGCGATCGTTGCGACCGGGCGAAGATAACTCGGCAGGCTGGGTTGCTCAGCTAGTGGAATGGGGACCGGGCCCGCGCGCTTGCCAGCAAATCGTATTGGCTGCCAAAGCACGCGCTTTGTTGCTGGGCAGGTACCACGTTACGATCGACGATATCGAAGCGCTAGCTTTGCCCGTGTTGCGGCATCGATTGGTGCCGACATTCTCCGCCGAAGCTGAAGGGTTGAGCGCGGACGATATCATCCATCGCGCATTGAAAGAATTGCCACGCCCTGCCGCAAAGCTCGTGTAGAGTTCCCTTCCCATGCCGACTCCATCCCAATTGCTCGATGTTCGTGACCGCGAGCGAGTCGCCAAACTTCAATTGCTCGCTCGCGAAGTAGTCGACGGCTTGACGGTCGGTATGCACAGTTCGCCGCACAAAGGATTCAGCATCGAATTCAAGGAGCATCGGCCATATGTGCGTGGTGACGAAGTGCGATCGTTGGACTGGAAACTGTATGCCAAGACGGATCGGCTGTACATTCGGCAATATGAAGAGGAAACGAATCTTCGCTGTATACTGCTGGTCGACCAAAGCGGTTCCATGGCCTATGCAGGCTCGCGATCGGCTGGCGTGTCGAAACACGAATTCAGCGTTCGCCTAGCCGCTTGTCTGGCAACTATGTTAATCGGCCAGCAGGATGCGGTGGGCGCGGTTACCTTCGATACTTCGGTGCGCCGGTTCGTGCCAGCTCGCAGCAAGCCAACTCATCTGCACAACTTGCTCGAATGTTTCGCGAGCTCGCGGGCAGGTGGCGAAACTTCGCTGGCCAGTGTGCTGACCGAGATGCATCCCAAATTGGATCGACGAGGACTGTTGGTTTTGATCTCGGACTGTTTTGATGACGTCACGAGTCTGCTCAAGACGTTGACATTCTTTCGCCACGCTAGAAACGAGGTGTTGTTATTTCAAGTATCCGATCAGGACGAATTGGATTTTCCGTTTCGCGATAAGACTCAGTTTCGCTCGCTGGAGCAGCCTGCCCGGAATCGTTTGGTGGATGCGAAGCGATTGCGAGACGATTATCTGGAAAAAGTCACCGCCTTCAAAAATGAGTTGTCGGCTGGTTGCGCGCGATTGCATGTCGACTTAGTTCCTTGCACGACCGACCAATCACCATCGCAAGTTCTGTCGTCTTATCTCGGCGCGCGAGGACGAGCGAAGTGACTTTCTTGAACGTATCGTTGGCTGCCGGCACAGCGGCTTGTCTAATTCCGCTGATAATTCATCTGCTGTCGCGATCTCGATTAAAGGTCATCGATTGGGGTGCGATGCACTGGATCGAATCCGCCGTTGAAACTAACGCTCGCCGAATTCAGTGGCATAGCCTGCTGTTGTTGCTGGTGCGGTGCATGATCCCAATCACCTTGGCACTTTGTTTGGCGCGGCCCGTCTTGACTGTCTGGAAATCGCCTGGTTCGCAAGATCGAGCGAACGTGGTTTGGTTAGTCGATGACAGCTATTCGATGCACGCCCCGGCTTTGGTTGACGGTCAAGCTTCTTCGCGGACTGGGCTCGAACAATCGCTAACTGAAATTCGCAAGATCATCACCGGCATGGGCGCGGGCACTCAACATTCTATCTTTACCATCGGTGCCGCGCCGGTGAACATTACTGGAGGTGGTTCAGTCGATTGGCCAGCGGCTAGTGGCTTTCTCAACTCGATTCCAGGTGGTGCCGGTGCCTGTCGCATGGTCGATTCGTTGAGTGCTGCGGCCACGGCCAACGGGCAAGCCAACCAGCCGCGTCGCCTCATCGTCTTGGTCAGCGACTTTCAACAATCGCAGTGGGAGGATGTGCTTGACAGTACGTTGCTGACGATCGGCGAGCGGTACAAGTCGATGCCGATAGCGCCACAGGTGGTGCTATTGCCGATGTCCACGCAAGCGGCTGGCAACTTGTCCGTTGCCTGCATGTCGCAAGAGACTGCAGTGATCGGTGTCGGCCAGTCGATCGACATCACTACCAGTATCCGCAACCACAGCTCCAGCGTCATCACAAAGTTGCCCGTGGCAATCTCAGCCGATCACCAAGAACTGTCCACTAAATTCGTAGATATCGATCGCCAGTCCCAAACTCAGGTCTCGGTTTCGTGTCAGTTTGATTCTGTTGGATCGCACGTCGTTTCTTTCAAAGTTGCGGATGCGGCGTCGATCCGAGCCGATGACGCGGCACATTTTCCTGTTCGCGTCGTGGATCAAATCAAGGTACTTGTTATCGCCGACCAACTCAGCTCGCCAGCCAAGGGCGCTATTGAAGAAGAATATTTGCGCTTCGCACTCGCTCCATTTGCCAGTGGGCGTACTGCCGGGCGCGATCTTGTCCAGGTCAGTTTTCTGGAGCCCAGTTCAGTCAGTTCGGAGGCATTAGAACCATTCACGGCAGTTCTGCTGGGCGATATGACCAACCTCAATCCAGCGCTGGCTGACTGGCTGAGGCCGTACGTGGTTGGCGGCGGGACGCTGTTGATTTTCCCTGGGGACCAACAACAAGTCGCCTGGTGCAACAGCCAATTGGGCTCAGACAACGCAATTCTGCCGTTTCGTTTTGGAGCGCCCACAACTGTAGAGAACAAAATTGGCCCGGCAAACGAAATCAATCTGGGGCAGCGCGTCAGCCGTCAAATATACTCGCACCCAGCGCTGGGATTATTCAATGAACGCGAAAATGGTGACCTGACGAGTGCGGAGTTCTTTCGCTGGCTGCGGCTGGAACCATTAGTAACGACTACGGACTCTTCCCCGAAGCGATCGGCAACTGGGACCATGAACTCGGCCAGTCCACCGACGGTTCTGGTGTCGTTGGACAATGGCGATCCCTTGATCACCGAACGCAAAATTGGACACGGGACCGTCATCCAATTTGCTTGCGAACTGAATGATCAGTCGTCGAATCTCGTGTCGCGGCCAATGTTCTTGCCTCTCATTCAGCAATTGGTATTGGTCTCAACTTTTTCTGTAGCTGAAGCGCATCGTGTTGAGACGGGACAAGACTTTGTCGTGCGACTGAGCGATGTAGCTCGCCAGGAAATTAATTCCAAAACGACAACCGCGAAAAAAAACGAAACGACAAAGAGCGGACGTGTTACTTTCCACAATGCCGTGATCGTGACGCCAACCGGATTGCGGCAGCATTTGGATATTATTCGCGAGGCGTCAGCGGACTGGATTAAGTATCCTGCCGCGCGAGTTCCTGGAGTATACACATTCGAGTTTGGTTCCACGGCGGCATCGGCGACCAAAGTGGAATACTTGGTGGCGGCAAACGTTCCAGACGAATCGAATTTGGAACGGTTGCCGCGCGAGCGGTTGGAAAAGATTGCCGAGTTGCTGGGTGCCGAGGTCGTGTCAACCGCGAGTGAGTTCCTGCAAACTGAGAGGCAGCGCCGCAATGGAAAAGAGATCTGGCCCTATTTGCTGATTTTGGTGGTTGTCTTGCTGTTTACCGAATTGATCATTCAACAACGTCAAGCTCGGACAACCGCATGACCACGCTGCGCTTCTTGGGCGATTTATCATTGCTGACCAGTTCGTTAGTGGCTTTCACATGCGCGCTTGTCTGTTGGTGGTTCTATCGCAAGGAGACGCGAGCGCTGAGTGGAAGGATGGCTTGGTTTTTGCCGTTGCTGCGCTGCTCGGCCGTCGCGCTTTGCGTATTGGTTCTTGCCGGTCCAGTGATTCGCCAGCGATTTCTGCAAGGTGAACCTGGTCGCGTGGTCATCTTGCTGGACTCATCGCAAAGCATGGCCATCAGCGATCCGAGATATGCCAAAGAGGAAAAACTGAGAATCGCTCAGTCCCTAAATTGGCTGCCTGCCAATGTTTCTTTCGATGCACGTGCAAGTTCAACCTCGGTAGAGCAATCGATTGGCTCGTCGCAAACCAGTTCGGTTGATCCATTTCAGTCTGTTTTGGATCAGTTCGATCATTCCACGCGCCATCAACGTGCGGTTCAGCGGTTGCTTGCGGGATCTGGTGGTTTGCTGGAATCACTGAGAAGTGGTTTCGAAGTTAGCGTCATTCGCTTTGCCGGCGACCAGCACGAGTTGCTGTGGGAATCGAACGTGCGCGAATCCGCTGATTTGCCTCAGTCCCTGGACGCATGGTCGCCGAAGTCGTTTGGCCGAGCAACCGACCTGGCCAGCGCTATTGACGCCACGTTGCGGGTAACATCCTCAATGTATCAACCTGCCGATCATAAGCGCGACAATCAAACGGCCTCACGCCAGCGCAGGTCGGCGATCGTGTTGCTGTCCGATGGTCAACACAATCTGGGCAATTCGCCGGTTGAAATCGCCGACCGTGCCAAGGAGCAAGGGGAACGAATTTTTGCTGTCGGATTCGGTTCGCCGATCGAACCCGAGGACTTGGCGATCGAATCGCTCGAAGCTCCCGAGCGACTATTTCACACCGACACACTGCGAGGAACGATTACGCTGAAAGACCGTGCGCGTGCGAATCTCGTGGGAAGCATCGCCATCAAATTTCAGGGTGAAGTCGTGTGGGAACGTCGCTTCTCTACCGAAAATTCTGGACCGCGAAACTTTGTGTTTTCGTTTCCATTGGAGAAGCTGATCGCTCAACAGAAAAAGACCTTAACCGATTCGGTCAGCTATTCTGCAATTCCGCTGGAGTTTGATGTCGAGGTGGGCGCCGTCGATGGAGAAGCGGATGTGGCGAACAACACCAGCAAGCTGTACGTTACGGCTGTTACTCAGCGAGTCAAAATGTTGATTCTCGATGGTCGCAGCCGATGGGAAACTCGATATTTGAAAAACACTTTCGAGCGCGACCCGACGTGGATGGTTGATACCCACATCGCGGAACCGAGCGATTCACCGATAAATGCAGCGCGATTGAATCGGCCTATCTTTCCGGCATCGGCTAAGGATCTGTTTGAGTACGACGTGATTATCTTGGGTGAATTACCACCAGGGTGGTTGAGCCCGACTGAACAACAGTGGATTAAGGAGTTTGTCGAGTTATCGGGAGGCGGTGTTATCGTGATCGATGGCGCTCGAGAGTACTTGCGCGGCGAAGCGTTTCGCCCACTGCAGAGCATGTTACCGGTCGAGTGGGCAATACCTGCAGCCGCCAGCCGGCTGGGGTTGGTTCCCGGGTTGACTCAAGCAGGTGCTCAACTAGGAGTGTTTCAAATTGTGGGAGCAAGGCTAGAAAATGAAACGGCTTGGAGGGAATTGCCACCGTTACAATTTGCCTCGCGAGTGCGTGTGTTGCCTGGAGCCGAAACACTGGCTGAGTTGACCGATGGCATTGAGCGCATCCCGTTGTTCGCGACGCGTCAATTTGGTGCCGGTCGCGTTTTTTACTCCGCCACAGACGAGACATGGCGATGGCGATTTCGGATTGCCGATGCTGTGTATAGCCGATTATGGAATCAAATTGGTCGTTGGGTGATGCGGTTACCGATGGCCGTGCACGGCGAGTATTTGTCGCTGGATTCTGGGAAGTCCAATTATCGAGTTGGAGAGAATGTCGAGATCCGAGCCCGACTGCGTGATCACGATGGCAAGCCATCGCTGGAGCGTTCGATTGAGGCGGCCATCAGCGATACCGAACGAATCGTCTCGACAGTGGCTCTGACCGCAGACCCGCAGGTTCCCGGTGTTTTTCGAGGACGTAGCGAGAATCTCGACGTCGCCAGCTATCAAGTGCGCGTTAGGGCACCGGGCTTCAGCGAAACAGCCTTGGATGTGACCACGCGATTCGATGTTTTGGAACCTGAAAGTAAAGAGCTGTCCAATCTAGCCAAGAACGCGCCTTTGCTGAGGAAGCTCGCCGAATCGACAGGCGGGATATACCTTGATGAAGATCGCGCTCATGAATTGGCAGACCAATTAGCACCGCTCAGTGGCGGCAAGCTGATCGAGACCGACTATGCGCTGTGGCACAGTTATGGTTGGTTCACAGCAATTGTCTGCCTACTCACGCTGGAATGGTGGCTGCGTAAGCGTGCCAATTTGATATGAATGCTGGCGTGAATCCAATTACGTCAATCGCTTGCCTACTCAATTCTGGGTCTGGCACTATCAATCTGCGGTCACTGATGCTGTTAGCATTAGGCATTTCGGTCAACGGAAAAAGGCCAGCCTGACGGATACAATGAGAACAACCGCAATGCACAGTGTTACCTGAGTGAAAGCAAGTGCGAAGTTCGATGTTGAAACAGGTGGCGCGACATCCGAGTACCAAGCCACGAATAGTTCGCGAATATCATAGATGGCGACGGTCGAAGCCGAGGCGAGCAGAGCGATCATCGAGAGCGTATGCATGTCGTGTCCAGTCATAACGTCTCATTTCGACGAACGCTGCCGGTACCTGAGCCGCCACCATCTGCGGGCTTCAAAAACTATGCTCATCGAGTCGAAGGTCAAACATAAGACTCGATGACCGTGTTCATGCCATGCTCTTGCCCGACCGCACATCTAGATTGGAGTACAAGCTTGGCTCATCATAATCATGCTTTTCCAGGTTGCATTTAACACAGCACGCTGCCAAGTTCTCCTCATTATCTAAGCCACCCTTTGAAATCGGCTTTCGGTGGTCAAGATGCATTATAGTCTCCCGTACAATTTTCAAGTGGTTGATGACAAATATAGCACTGACGATTGAATTTTTTCCAAATCTTGATGCGAGTGCTATACGTCCACTTCCGTCTCGTGAACGCCGGTTCCCGCTTTTACCAAAACTCCATTCCAACCGCGACGTTATCTGTGAAACGGACCACTAAGCGATGCCAAGCAGTTTGCGAGCTTCCTCTTGACCGGGTGCTGGATTTCCAAATTCGCTGGCGGTAACTCGCGCAAGTGCGATCAGGTGATTCCAACGCAGCGAAGGTCGCGTCTTCACAAACTCTTCTCGCACGGTGCGATAGAATTTTTCTGCGTGCAGCGCGCCGTCTTCGCTGACGGCGAATGGTAGCAGCGCGGTGAAAACGGATTCGGCAGGCGCTTGTTTGCGATGGAGTTCGTATACCGCGGCGCATGCGCGTAGTTGGCTGCCGGAGCGTACTGCACCGGTCAGTTCAGCGATCAAGGCTGTCGAGTCCGTGGATCGCAATTGTTCCGCTTGAGCGGCGTAACCGATCGGATTGGGGCCAACGTTTCTCGTTTGACCTGCCGTGTGGAACGCACCGACGATCAAGCTGGCAACTTGATTGCGGTGGTTGCTGACCTTGGCAATATTTCGCCATGCGTTCGCCGAATCCATGGCGTGGACACCGACGCTGGCGCCGTGGACGCTGCCAGTTGGCTTGGCGGGAGATGCATACTTGGCGAGCATGCCTGGATCGTGCAACAACAGACGATTGGCGGCTAGGGATAGAGCCTCACCAATGGCATCCGCTGCTACGCCATCGGCGAGTGCTTCGGCAACGGCTCGAGCCGCTTGCGCGCGATCTTCACTGAAGATAACTTGAGTCAGTTCATTCAGCGCCGCGTCACTTAGCTCTTGGCTCCCCAGTGTTCGGCCCTCGAGTCCAAACTCGGTCAACAACTTGGGCAGCAAATCGCGAATCGCCGATGCGGACGAATTGTTCTTGATGCGGCGCTGTTCCGCATCCACACAATAGCGCAACGATTGGCGTAGCAACGTATGAGCGTGTTGTTTGCCGGTGACATCCAACATCATCCAACTGCGCCATGCCAATACGGTACGATGCACGTCCACTTCGTCTTGAATGGCGAATTGCAAATGGTTGTAGGCTTCGTTGGGAGTAGCGCTGGCTAGAACTGCGAACAATTCCTCGGCATGATCGAAGTCCGCGCCGCGGGTTGCTTGCTGCAACATGTTTCCGTCTGGCTTGACGCCCGAACGCTGAGCCGCTTCGATACGACGCAGCACTTCCTTTTCATTGGTGCCGGTTGTTTGGATGCGATTGGTATTGCGGTAGAAAACTTTCAGCAGCGGCAAGAGTTTCTGTTGTGCAGGTAGTTCGCGAGCCATCTCCAGTGCCGGACCGAGCGCCATAAATGTGTGATAGCCGTCGTAATCTTGGCCACCGAATGCGCGAGCGTTGGCTAGCGCGGCCGCAGCAGTCAACGTCTTGAGGTCCGCGCCGGCAGTGTGTTTCTCAACCACCGCCGCTTGCAGTTTCGCGATCGGAGTATTTTCCATCATATCGACCAGCGGTCCGATATCACCGAACTCGAGGCGGTCATTCTCTTCGCGGGCGCACACTTGTTCCAAACCTAACTCGGTCGCCAAAGAAGTTCCGACCGTTGCCACCAACATGCCTTTTCCAACGTCCGCCAAAAATTCACGTCGTTCACGTTTCATGGCCAAGTGCTCCCGTAAGAGAATAGAATGGACACCGATTCCACAGCACATTCGCGATGCAAAACAAGCATGTGCTACGCGTCGCTAATCAAGGTGAATTGTATCGTATTCAACTATGCGATCCCATAACATTGCGAGAAAATAGTCCAAGCATTCACCTTCACAGGACGGGATGCTTGCAGCCCGAATGGAACTTCCGACAACCAGCAACACGTTTAAAAGAAGTGTCTCAAGAGTGCCCTAACTAATGCGAGCGGCAGATGGAATTTAACCATACCAGCCCGAAGCGCAAGCGAGTGCGTGCTAGGATTCATGCACTCGCTTGCGCTTCGGGCTGGTACTAGTAAATTCCATCTGCCGCTCGCTTAAGTGTTCTATGGGCCAGTTGCCGGAATTGCGATGACGGTGTCGCGCACCGTCGGTGTGGCCTGAAAATCTTGGATTTGCCGGCGCTGATTGGCATCGACGTATCCGCTGGGCGAAGCCAGTGACTCGGTTAAGCTAATGTTACAAAATCGCAGCAAAGTTCCTTTTTCGTAATGCACGTTGCGTAGGGCAAGTACGTATTCGACTTGAGCCTGATGGAATCGCTGGCGCGCGTCGAGCAGCCGACGGTGAGTTTCCAAGCGCACGTCGAGTTCGGCTTTTTCGCCCTGATCGGATTTGGCTTGAATCGAATTCAGTTGAGTTACGATTGCGTCCAATCGCGAGTACTGCAAGTTCATATTCTCAAAGGCTCGCTTGCATTCGTTGATGGCGTTGCTCAAGCCAAATGTTACATAACGTTCTTGCTCTCGCAAAACTTCGACCTCGCGCACCAGTGCGAGCTGGGAATTGCGGACTGCGGCATAGGCTCGCCGAAAACCGACTGGCAGGTTGTATTCCACGCCAAGCTGCCATTCCTGCAGAGTGCCATCGGTTAAGTTGGCGGTCGCGCTGGCGGGTCCGAACAAATCGTCGTCGAAACCGCGCAAGCGATAACGACCGACGACATCCAGTTGTGGTTTAAGAAAATTTCGATTGGCCACAAGTTCTAATTCGCGCTGTTTGATGATCCACCGTTGTCGGCGAATTTCTTCTCGATGTTCTAAGGCTTCGGCGATACATGTCGGCCAGTCGTGCAAGATCGGGACCACCGATGGCGAATCGACTGTACGGATCAGTTTTGTGTCATTGATGGGCAAGCCGATCATGAGCCTCAACTTGCGCTCGGCGACTCTCAAGCCGCCGATCCCGCGAAAGCTGCCGCCGGAACTGCCGTTGTTGGTGCGCGTACCATCGAACGGTCGACCATTGAGCGCATCAATGATGTCGGATTGAAATCGATAGACTTGTTCCTCGGCTTGCGCTTTGTTGCCGCGCGCTGTGGCTGTGTCGTCTAGTTTGTTGAGTGTATCGACAGCGATATCGCGAGCTTCGATCTTGGCTTCCAGATCTCGATACGCGTAATACAGGTCCCAATAAGTGTTTTCTACATCGGCCACCAGGTCGCGCACCGAGCGCTGGAAATCTGTCAGCGTTACGTCCGCGCGAACTCGAGCAATCAGAACACCATTCAATTGCCCCGGCGTCGCACCTGGCCCGGCGATGCGATTAAATTCTGTTCCCGCTCCTTGCAGTAACGCTTGACGTGCTTCAGCATCCACGTAGGTATCCCAAGACCGAGGTCCCAGCGCGTTGGATAGCTGATTATTTCGGTCGTAGGTCGTTATGTTTCGGAACGTGAATAATCCGCCCGTAGCAGACCGCTTGTTCACGCCCCACTGAGTGACATTGAGATCTTGATTGAAAAGACCGTTGTTACCGAAGAATTGATTATTCAAGCGACGGTCGTTTTGGTCGAAGTACGTGTTGGCGAACAAGTTGGCGTCAAATGCGCTCAGTGCCGCTTCCTCTCCCAAACGAGGGTCGGTAAAGACGAGCGCTGGCTCGAACGTTGTCGTGGTACCTTGCGGCGAGCGCACCACGGTGCCACCGAGATCGCGCATCACGCGGGATGTGGCCAAGGCATGACGAATGCACTCATCGAGCGTCAGTGGAAGAGTATTCTCTGTCGCTAGCGAGGATTCGTTCAAATCGAGTGGAGAAACGCTCTCTAAATTTGGAATGGTGCAGGGAGTTTGAAGATTCGGATACGAAATCTGAAGCTGAGTTGGCCCGCACGCTGGGAGCGGGGAGGGCAGGACGCAAGCTTCCTTACAAAAGTTGACCCTCGAGTGGTCAATGCTGCAGCCACTGGCCAAGGCCAAGGTAAGCCCCAAAGCGGCTGTCGGAATTCGTGCACTGAGCATCCATGACTCCTAAGTCTCTCAAACAGGCGGAAATTATCTAACCTAGGCCCTGTATCCACCCTAAGCTAACAAGCCTATTTGAGTTTATTGTTTGTTTCGGTCGTATCGATTCTCCTGGTTCAGCATTTTTTTTCTCGCCCGTAGAGCCGTGTGAAGAATTCTGGCCACACGATAAATGCGTTATCGTAAGTGTTCACCAATTTGCGGTGGAACAAATATGCTCGATAGTTCAATCTCAGAAAATCTAGATCGATGCTTAGACGAGCTGGAGCGCTTGGCCAGAACCGATCTGTCTCGATCGCGCCTGATCGCGGAATCGCTAGCACGCATTGACTTCCTGCTCAGTCCGCTCGGCTCCGCTTTTGTAATGCCTGCAAATGCGGCTCCGTGGATCGTGATTTCGAAGACCCCAAGCATGCATACCGCGGAGCTGCAGAACTGGGTGATGAATCGGATTTGCATCATTCCACCTACAAATCTCAAGGTTGAACAAATCCAGCCGACTCAGTTTCGCTTGCTCATGTTGCTGGATCCCAACGACCTATCCAAGGGTGGGCTCGTTGTCGATCTGCCGGAAGTTCCCACGACAGCCTTAAAAGCACTGGTTTCGGCGATCGCGGAGATCATCCTTGTAAGTTCGTGGCGTCAAATCGACCATTTTCTTAGGCATCCGTGGGAACGGTTTCAGCGCGCGATGCACGACTTGGCAACCGTATCGAGTTTGCAAGCAGCGGCGGTCCTGTTAGTAAACGAATTGCGTGTTGCGACGGACAGCGATCGAGTGTCCCTGATTGGCTCGATTGGGCGTGGACGCAAAAGAGTTTTGGCAACAAGTACGGTGTCCGAATTCGAAGGAAAATCTGCTGCAATTGATGCGATCGAACAATGGGCAGGAGCTTGTTTGTCGTCTGGGCAATCAAAGACACAGTCGGCGCTGGACGCCAGCGAATCGAATTCTTCGCACGCTTCGCCAGTGCCTCGCAAACCGTCCGACTTGCTCTTGCATGCTTTGGCGCTACCATTGAACGAAAATGCAACAGTCAAAGATGAACAATCCAAAGACTCAACTCTCTCAAATCCGTCGAATGCATGGTGTGTTGTGCTGGAGTGGAATTCGCTCGATCGGTTTCATGCCGAATTGCCGAAAGTGAATGCGCTTAGTGCGAGCGTAGCAAACGCTTGGTTGGAGCGAGTTCGCTGGTCGAAGGTTCCTTGGTTTTGGCGACGGTTGGTGACACGTCCCGGTGAGCAACGAAATGGTTTCGGGCGCGCGGGCAGTTGGGCGATGGGAATTTTTGTTGCGATCTGCGGCGGGTACCTGGCAAACTTGCCGACCGAGTTGGTAATTGAAGCACGAGGTGTGCTTCAGCCATCGCTGCAGCGGATGGTTTTTGCGACCAATGATGGCTATGTGGATCGGTTGTGGGTGGAGGACGGGCAAACTGTGACGATGGGACAGCCAATCGCTCTTCTACGCTCGCCGCAGCTCGACAATCGTCGGGAGGAGCTCAGCGGGGAGCTGATGACGCTGGCCGAGAAACGAAGTGGTCTGTTGGTCGCGGAGAACCAGATTCAGGCAAGTGATCCGTCCGCCGCGGTGTCTCAAGGGCGAATTGCCGCTGAAGTACGCGAGATCGATGCACATCAGAGAAGTTTGCGAGAACTGGACGAGTTACTAAAATCCGAACACGAAAAACTGGAGTTGCTCAGTCCCATCGACGGAATCGTCGTCGCGAATCAGATTCAACGCAATTTGTTATCGCGTCCTGTTCGGCGCGGAGATGCGCTGCTGAAAATAGTTGCCGTGGATGGGCCATGGCGCATCGAAGCGCGTCTGTCCGATCAAGACTCAGCTTACGTGCGCAAGTATTTTGATCAATTCTCGGTAAATCAAGACCAGGCTGCTGGCGGCGTCAAGTTTCTGTTGGTGGCCCGTCCCGAACTGCGATTTCGCGGAAGCTTACAATGGATTTCCAAATCAACTCACAATGATGGCAACGGAGCGTTCGTTGACGTGCACATTGCTGTGGAACAATTTGTGGTCGGACATGGGCAAATCGGATCGACAGTGGTAACGCATATTTCTTGTGGCCAACAACCGTGGTGGTTCGTGCAACTTCGACCGCTGATCGAGGCCATGCAGCGCAGATTTTGGATCTGAAAGAGTTTCCGGTGCGACAAATGCTTCATAGCTTTGAAAGAGACAACATGTTGGGTGCTCGTTTGGGCCGTCAGTTAATAGGGAACGACGTCTGGTGGATGCACGGTTTACTTATTGGCAGAAATGCGTGGCGAGTTGCCGGACTGATCTTGTTGATGGTCTCGCCCTCGTTGGGAGAGCCGCCACTGCAGAGTCGATTGGTAATCGTAGAAAATGCGATCCTGAAGACGATCGAGACAACTACAGTGCCAGCGGAAGCAACCGGTGTCTTGGTATCCGTTGCAGTTGCAGAAGGGAGCGTTGTGCAGCAAGGAGCCGAGTTGGCCAAGATTCGCGACGACATTGTTCGACTACAAGTAGATCGCGCGAGATTACAGCGGGAATCGGCGCTTCGCAAACAAAAGAACGATATCAATTTACAGTTGGCGCTTAAGAGTGCGGCGGTCTCGGAGAATGAACTCAAACGAGCCGAGAATGCGAACCGAGTTGTCTCGAACACTTATCCTCAAAATGAAATCGATCGCTTGCGGTTAGTTCTGGATCGGGCTCGATTGGAAATCGAACGAGCCAAACACGAGCGAGAGCTGCAGGACATCGAAGTAGAGGTCGTCGAGAACGAGCACCGGCAAGCGCAAGATCTGCTGGCGCGTCATCGCATTGTGGCGCCTAACAGCGGCATGATCGTCCAACTCGAAAAGAAGGCTGGGGAATGGGTTGAACCGGGCACGAAGATCGTTCAGATCGTGCGCATTGATCGCTTGAGGATTGAGGGCTTTGTGGGTGCCGCCGACGCCACGGACGATTTGGCTGGCGCGACTGCTAAGGCAGAAATAGCCGCTGGAACGAAGAATGTGCCGAGCACAGGAAAAGTTGTCTTTGTCAGTCCGGACTCGAATCCGGTGAACGGATTGGTGCGTGTGTTTATCGAGATCGAAAATCCGCAAGGCAAATTGCGGCCAGGTCTGAAAGTCAATGCGGTAATCATGGTTCCCATAGAATGACGACTCTTGCGGCAATCGCAGAATCACGTCAGGTTCACCTGCAAACGCTGCCGAGATTTCGCGAAGACATTCAGTGGTCGCGTTACATGGACGACTCAGATCAGCGCTGGGTAGCTCGCGATCCGATCTCGCTCGAATATTACTACTTCAGTCACCAAGAAAAACGATTGACTGAATTACTCGATGGACAGGCTTCGCCTGCTGAAATATTGCGAGCAATTCAATTACAGTTTCCGGCGGCGAATATATCTGCACATTGGATGCAAGTTGTATTGCGCAAATTGGATAACGCCTGTTTGCTGCTCACCGACAGATCCGCATACGACTTGCTACATCGCAAGCAGCGCCAAAGTGTGCGCAGCGCGTTCGCTTGGTTGATCAGCCCCTTGTCGATTCGATTTCCGCTGGCGGATCCCACGCGAATGCTATGTTGGTTGGAGAACCCAGCGCGTTGGCTGTTTCATCGGTATGCTGTGGCGGCAGTGTTCAGTTTGACGCTCATGGTTGGAGTGCTGGTACTGATTCGATTGGCGGGGAGTGTATCGCTAGCCGATTCGCTGGTGCAGTTGCTGCAAGGCGAACGGTTATTTTGGCTGATCGCGTGTTATGTGTGTGTCAAATCGTTGCACGAATTGGGCCATGCGCTGGCTTGCCAGATTGTGGGCGCGGAATGCCATGACGTTGGGATTCTGCTGCTATGTTTTACGCCCTGCTTGTACTGCGACGTTTCGGATACTTGGAAGATTCCCAATCGGCTCAAGCGTGCCGCGGTTGCTGCGGCAGGGATTTACGTGGAATTAATGCTGGCCATGCTGGCGGGAGTAGTATGGTTATCGTCACAGCCAGGAACGCTGAACACATTGGCCTTGAACGTCATGGTGATCTGTTCGGTAGGTACATTACTGGTCAATGCAAATCCATTGCTGAAGTATGACGGATACTACGTGCTGTCGGACGTTTGGGGTGTGCCGAATTTAATGCACCAGAGCCAAGAAGTTATTCGAGCATCCACTGTGGCTTGGCTATCGGGAACACGCATGGAATCGAAACGCTGGGATGCTGGCCCGATTGGATTAGCCTTGTTTGGAATCGCGTCAACTTTGTACAGAACGCTGATGCTCGCGGCGCTGGTCTGGGTAGTTTATGTATTGTCGCGACGATACGATGCTCAATGGCTGGGCGTTGCGTTGGTTGTGGTTATGCTCGTAGGTTGGTTTTGGGTTGGGTGGCAATCGATAATCACAATCTTGCAGGGGTTGCTGGTCCAGGGTGTTCGCCTGCGCCGATTGTCGATGCTCGTCATCGTGATGGGAGGATTGCTGTGGAGTTTGTTCATGATTCCATGGCCCACCTATGTTCGAGCTCGTGGAGTTGGCCGCTTTGCGAACATGGAACCTGTATTTGCAGCGCAAGCTGCGACAATAACGTTTGCCGAACAAGCTGACAGCCGAGTAACTGCAGGTGCCCCGGTGTTGATTCTCGAAAATTTCGACGCGCGGGCCAACCTAATAAGACTGCGAGCAGATCTTGCGCAGAACCAGGAAAGAGTCGACGATTTGCAAGCCCGATCTGTGGATGATTCGTTGGCGGCACAATTGTTACCGACCGCGATGATGAGCTTGCAGGAGCTGAAATCCAAACAGGCCGCGATGCAACGAGACCTGGAGTCGCTCGAAGTTCGTGCGACAACTGATGGCGTGGTAGTTCCAAGTTCGTGGCAATTGCCGGTCAGCTTAACGAGCCATCCTGTCGACATTTCGCGTCGCTGGTCGATTTCGGCTGAGTGTTTGGGAGGTGGCTTAGAGCGCGGCGAATTAGTTGCTTGGGTGGCGCACGAGCAAGGTGGATATTGCGTCGAAGTGATGGTGCAGGAACAAGAGAGTGACTTGCTCCACGTCGGAGCGCTAGTTCAATGCCGTTGGGATTGTGCCGCGTGGCAACAAGTGAACGGGAAAGTGAAGTCGATTTCGTCTGAGCCGATATCGAAAACTCCCGAAGAACTCCAAGGAGACTATGAACTTATTTCGATTCGCGATGGAAATGGAACGATTGTGCCCGAGCGTCCGAGCTACCTAGTTACAGTCGAAGTCGATCAAATTCCCGACGGAGCGAGCCATGGATCGCTGGTTACGGCCCGTATCGAAGTGGCATCAAGAACACTGTATCAATCGTCAGTTCGCCTATTTCAGCAGACATTTCGGTCGGCCAAGCTGTCGGACGCCATGCGGCCCACTACCCCGTAAATTGCAAACTGAGAGGCAATCGTTCAGCGCCACATCGACTTCCATTACAAGTCGCTCCATAATTCGTTGTGGGGGAATAAGTAGGGATTATAATCGTTTTAATCGCTAAAGTCCTTATTCGACCATTCTGATTAGCTAAGGTTTTTCCTTCGCGACCGGGCTGGGGGTTGCCACCTACTCACTCCGAGCTAATTGTGGAATGAACATCGTTTCTGAAGAATTGTAAGTTGGGCAAGAATCCATGGCTGCTCCGTCGCAGGACGACGTTCCCGAATCACCTGAAGCAATGTCGCGCAAGAAGCACGGACAGTTTGTGGCATTTCGTTTGGGAGATCAAAGTTACGCGTTTCGAATTGCCCAGATCGAAGCCATCGTGATCCTGGAGCAGGTCACCAAGATTCCTCAATCGCCAGAGTATGTCGAGGGGGTCAGCAACCTGCGAGGTTCGATCATCCCGATTATTAATTTGCGCCGCTTGTTTGGCTTGGAGCCCAAGGCGGTGGACGCGGAGACTCGTACTATCGTTGTGAACGTCGGTTCGCGAACAATTGGTTGCACCGTCGATACGGTTTCTCAGGTTGTGCGAATAGAAGAAGACAGCATTCAGCCGGCTCCAGATACCGTGACCAAAGACGGCGCGCAGTACATTGGTGGGTTTGCGAGAATTAACGGATCACTGTTGATATTGATTGAGATCGACGAGTTGTTAGCACCGGAAAAATTGGAACGAATTTCTCAGTTGGCACAATTCGGAGCAACCTTTCGCAAACCTTGAAATCCAGCATGCTTGCGGGCAGTCAGGTTATCAGCGTGGGACGAGCTTTTTTACCTTGAACAAACATCATTGATCCTTTGGAGTCGACCAAGTCATGTCAAAGCGAACCTCATCCCGAGCCACGGAGAATGCCAAAGCTGAGGCAGCCGCCGGTGCTGGACGAGTGACGGCAGCCAAAACCAAGACGACCACGCACAGTGCTCGTCTGCCGAAAGCGGACGTATTTCACGGCATACCCGTCAAGCTATTTACTCAAGTTGTCGAGACAGCGGCAGTACGAATTTTGTTGGCTGACCGCGAGCTGCGCGTCAACTACATGAACGAAGCTTCATTGCAGGGACTCCTGCGGCTGGAGCATCAACTCCCGTGCCGCGCTGAGGACATCCTGGGCCGATCGCTAGATCTATTCTTCAAGAACGCCGAGTTTCCGCATCGCATTTTGGCCGATCCCCGCAATTTGCCCTACCATGCGAAAGTGCGTTTAGGCGATGAGATTCTCGATCTGAATCTTACAGCGCTGCGAAACGATTCGGGCGACTACTTCGGACCGATGCTGACTTGGGATATCATCACCGAACATGAGAACGCGCGGATTCGCGATCAGGAAATGGCGGCGCGCCAGGAAGCCGCGCGGCTGACTTTTGAGGATGCCGCCAATTCGCTAATGCAGTCTGCCGCGGCGGCTGCTCAAGGCGATCTGACGACGGTAATCACGGTCGATAGCAATGACGATATGGGGCGATTGGCGGCCAGCCTGCGTAAAATGCTCAGCGACCTGCGAGTCGTCATTGCGGAAGTGATCGAAGCTGCGAATCAGCAGAACGAAGGCGCACGAACCATTGCCGAAAGTAGCGCGAATCTCAGCGAAGGGGCACAAACTCAGGCCGCTTCGGTCGAGCAAATGTCGGTTTCGGTCGAGCAAATGATTCATTCCAGCGAAATCATTTCCAAGAATGCCAGCAATGCCAAGGCGCAGGCTAGTGAAATGAGCCGCTTGGCCAAGCACGGAGGTGCTGCGGTGACCGAAGCGGTCAACGCCATGAAGATGATTGAGAAATCCAGCGAACAGATTCACGATATTATTCAAGTCATTAGCGAAATCGCTAGCCAAACGAACTTGCTGGCGCTCAATGCGGCCATTGAGGCCGCTCGTGCGGGCGAACACGGCCTGGGATTCGCAGTGGTAGCCGATGAAGTTCGCAAATTGGCTGAGCGTTCCAGTGAAGCAGCCAAGGAAATTACCTCCCTTATTAAAGAGTCTTCGCGGCGGGTTGACGAAGGGGCGTCGTTGTCCGAGAAAGTCGGCCAATCGCTACGCAGCATTGTGGCTGCGGTTGATACTACTGTAGAGGGTATCGGGCAAATTGCTGCATCCACTGAGTCGCAGGACGCCAGCGCCCAGCAAGTTAAAGCGGCGATCCGCGCGGTATCCCAGACCACGGAATCCTACGCTGCGGCATCGGAAGAACTTGCCGCGAGTGCCGAAGAGCTTGGCGCACAAGCGCATAGCTTGCGAGATTTAGTAGCCCGGTTCAAGGTATGAGTCGAGAGCTGTGACAACAAATATTGAACGAGTGACAAATAATTCAGGTGGCCGGGTCCGCGTTGGGCGTGGTGCAGCGATGGTTCGGGGCCATTTGATTTGAGTATCGAGGTGACGCCCGCTGTCAGGCAGTCATAGCGGAGAATTGTGCGGTTACAACACCAGCGAATGCTTTCCGAATTGATTGCCAGCAGCAAAGACCAAGAATAAAATTGTTCACGTTTGCTACCTCAGCGTTTCGTGTGCAGTGACCAGTCAAGTGGAATGATTGTTACGTGCACGGATGCGTCGCGCCAACCGCGCGACAACGAGTATTGGAAATGCAGGAACAACTCGAGGTAGTCAATGGAAACTGACAAGCTGACGACGAAACAGTTTGAACTGTTTCGAGACTTCATTTACCGCCACAGTGGTATGTATGTCGATGCGTCAAAAATCACGCTAGTGAGCAATCGCATACGCAGTCGGCTGAAGGCAGGTGGATTCAAAGATTTTAGCTCTTATTACAATTACCTGATCTCCGTTAAGGGGGCTGATGAGGTCGAGCAGTTTCTAGAAGCTATCTCGACGAATGAATCGTTTTTTTTTCGTACAAATTCACATTTCGAATGGTTCAAACATGTCTTTTTGGGCGAGATGATCGCTCGAAGTATGCGGGGGCAACATCCGAAGACATTGCGAATATGGTCCGCTGCCTGTAGCGCGGGTGAAGAAGCATATTCTTTGGCGATTTGCCTAGCAGAAAACTCCTTAAGACTACGAGATTGGAAACTGTACATCCTGGGAACTGACATTAGCAGAGGAGTTCTGGAAACCGCTCAACGGGGAGTTTACAAGAAGCGGTCGATTGAAGGAGTCGTCGATGCGCGAGTGCGAAGGAACTTTGATGCGTCCAAAGACGGACAAACGTGGACAATCAAAGCAAAAATTCAGGAGACGGTCGAATTTCGGCAGCACAACTTAATGAACCCGCTGAGTGTCCCTGTGTTTGACTGCATATTTGTGCGAAATGTATTGATCTATTTCGATCGAGCATCGCGAAAAGTCGCCATTCGGCACTTGATCAGCCAACTGGCACCGGGTGGTTATTTGGTTGTGGGGCCTTCCGAGGGTGTGTTTGATATGCTGACGCCCCTCCGCAAACTGTCCACTTTCCTATACCAGAAACCGGAAATATTAGTTTGAATGGTTAAGAGGTTCCATCCGTGAGTGAGAATTTCGATGCTGCGACGGGTATGCCAGCCGACGACATGGCTGAATATGTGCAGATGTTCGTTGACGAGACATCGGAAAACTTGGATGACCTCGTAGAAACTCTATTGGTACTGGAAAGCGATCCGGCGAGCCAACCTCATTTGAACGAAGTCTTTCGATTGGTGCACTCGATCAAGGGATCGGCGATGCTTTTGGGGCTCGATAGTATCTCGGTCCTGACGCACCACATGGAAAATCACTTTGCAAGGTTGCGCAGTGGTTCGGAGGTTTTGGACCAGCCCATGATGGATCTGGTGCTGGAATGCATTGATTTCTTGCGCGACTGCGTAACCCGACTGCGCGCTGGACAACCGCTTGCCAGCGTCCCCGAATTGTTGGAGCGGCTCGCAGCCATATCCGAGCAGCAACATTTGGCGGAAACTACAGGCTCTGGCGGATCGGCAAGGAACGCAGCCAACGCAGCTCACAAACCAGCAGTCCAGCCAGTCGCAAAGGCCGCGCCAGAGTCTCCACAGGTTGAGAGTTTGCCCTCTACACCAGCGGCCAACTACACTTTGGGGCCATTGAACTACGACGACGATGATGATGAAGCAGAAGAATTAGACGTTGAGACTGTTGCTGCGGGAGACGAGCCACCGGCCGCACCGTCGAGTGCGAGTACTGCGCACGAGCCTCCGCGAAGGTTGCGAGTGACGGTCCACTTTCAGAAAGATGTCGAGCTGCCAGGTTTGCGTGCCGAACTGGTACTGTCTCGATTGTCCGAGATTGGTGAAGTGCGCCGCACGATTCCCGATGCCACGGAGCTTCAGCGCGTGGAGGTTTTGGGCAGTTTGCAGGTATTGATCGAGACCTTTTCTTCGGATGCCCAGTTGCGCGATGTGGCCGATGTTACGGGCGTCGAACTATTAGAAATCGAGGTGGTCGAGGACGCCGAGTTCGATGTTCCTTCGGTGCCTCCCATCGAAGCGATTCCCAAACCCCAGGAGAGCACAAAACATGGCTCGCATTCCGGCGCAATCGCGAAGGAAGAACGCGGTCCGTCAACCGCCGAGCCAAATGCGGCGCAGGATTCCAGGAGCGCGGTCAATGAGACCATTCGTGTAGATATCGAGCGGTTGGACAAGCTGATGAATCTGACGGGCGAGTTGGTTGTTAATCGCGCGCGATTCGTTCAGTTAGCCCGCCAGATGAGCCCTTCCTTTAAGAAATCGGCGCTGACAAATCGCGTTCGAGCACTATACGGTGCTTTGCAGCGGTCAATGGAGATTATTCAATCCAAATCGCAAGACGAGCGCGAGTCGATGCCCGAGGGCCTCAATGAAGCGATCTTGGATATCCAAGCGGACATGACGGCACTGGATGAACAAACGGAAATTTGGGAACAAAGTCGGAGGTTCTTCGGTCAAATCAACGAGGCCATCGACCAACTGACCCGCGTCTCAAACAGCTTGCAACGCAGCGTTCTGGAGACACGCATGGTTCCGGTCGCTCCTTTGTTCAACCGATTTAAACGCGTTGTTCGCGATATTTCGCACGAACTGAAGAAAAAGGTCAAGCTCGAAATTCATGGCGAACGCACGGAATTGGACAAACGCATGATCGACCAGCTCGGCGATCCGCTGGTGCACCTAGTTCGCAACGCGATCGATCACGGCATCGAGTCGGAACAACTACGCCGTGAGCGAGGCAAACCGCCCGAGGGTACCGTGACCTTGGAAGCAGTCCATGCAGGCAACAACGTGATCATTTACGTTCGTGACGACGGCGGTGGAATTAACGTGGAAAAAGCACGGTCGCGAATTATCGAACGCGGCTTAGTTTCGCGAGTTGCCGCAGAGCATTTAACGGATCGAGAAGTTTCGGAATTCATATGGCATCCGGGCTTTAGTACCGCCGATGTGGTGTCCGATATTTCAGGCCGCGGCGTGGGGATGGACATTGTCAAGACCCGCATTACCGAACTGAATGGCAAAATTGAGATCGATAGCAGATTTGGTCATGGAACCACTTTTATTATTCGATTACCACTGACAGTCGCGATAATTCGCAGCCTGTTGTTTAGGCTGGAACACGGTATTTTTGCGGCACCAATTGAAAACGTACGCGAGATCGTGTCGGTGCCTCGTAAATCGATTGTGTCGGTCCATGGCAGAGAAACTATCGAAGTTCGTCGAGAATTTATTCCGCTGGTGGACATCGGTGATATCTTCGACTGGCACGAAATCGATTACAAATATCCAGGGAACCTAAGCAAGTGCGGTGACCAGCATCCAGAAATGGTCGATGTGGTGATCCTGGTCGCCGCCAATCGAACGATAGGCCTACGTGTTCGCGAACTGCGCGGCGGTCAGGACATCGTCATCAAGTCGATTGCGGAGAATTTTGTGCATATTCCTGGATTGTCGGGCGCGAGCATCCTAGGGGATGGATCGGTGTGCTTGTTGCTAGATGCAGTTGCGGTATTAGATTTAGTGAACGAACGCCGCCGCGCCGCCGTATCACGTCAATCCAGGGCGGAAGTAGTCCTTACCAATTAGGAAAGCTTTTTTCAACGTGTTATCCGAAACACAACTTACCGAACTTACGGCCATATACCGCCAAGGAGCCGATGACGCGGCCAACGCGCTGTCGATATGGTTGGAGCGCCCCGTTCGAATTTCCGTGGAACATGTCGAGCAACTCGGGCTGACACAGGCCGGTGGACTATTGGGAACAGCGGACGAACCGGTGTGTGCCTGCGTGATGTCGTTGCAAGGAACAATTTCCGGCCAATTGATGCTGGCGTTTGACGATGCCAGCGGTCTAGTATTGGCCGACTTCATACTTTCGCGAAAATCGAGCCGATCCACAAATTGGGAAGAAGTGGAACTGTCAGCGGCGTTGGAAACAGCAAATATTGTGGGCTGCGCCTATCTAAATGCACTCTCTCGGTGTACTCTAAAAGTGCCTACAGTGGGTGGCGTCGAGGGGCACACTACATGCATTCCTTCGCCGCCCCACTTCGTTCGGGATTTCGGTCCATCATTGATGCAGTTCGTGTTGCTCAATCATTACCCGGTCCCTGACGTCGTTTTTCTAACTCGTACCGAATTTTGCATCGACAACGCACAAGTAACTTGGGATCTATTGTTCTTGCCGGACACGGAAAGCTTAAGCTACTTGCAGGCGACGTTGTAATGGACCAACGCAAACTTAAATTTCGAAACTGTGAGACATGAGCTCGGTGGCAGCCCCCCAGATGATTCCAGTAGCCATGGGTGAGATTGGCGTTTGCCGATCCGAAGGAACTTTGCGTACGTTGCTGGGTTCATGTGTAGGTATCGCATTGACAGATCGTCAATTGCGAGTGTCCGGATTGGCGCATGTCGTGCTGCCGGACTCGCTAGGTAGGAATCCAGACAATTCAGGCAAGTTTGCAGATACCGCAATTCCCGAGCTTGTTCGCAGAATGCAGTCCCTTGTTGGTTCACAAAAGCTTAATCTATCTGCTAAGATAGCTGGCGGAGCCAATATGTTCTCACAGTCGTCGATCAGCTCGGTCAGCAACGTTAGTTCGCAGAACATCGAAGCGGTGGAACGCGTATTAAGACGACTTGGAATTCCCATAATCGCGAGACATTGTGGTGGCGTGGCTGGCCGTCGCATGGCGGTGAACGCACCTAACGGTGCAGTTACGATCGATCTCATTGGCTCCGATACTGTCTATTTGTAGGAATGCAGCAAATGCCGTTGCGCTTATTGGTTGTTGACGATCAACTCATCATGCGAATGCGTATAAAGGAAATTGCGCAAGAAGCAGGGTGTGAGATTGTTGGCGAGGCAACCAACGGAAAGGACGCGGTCGCACGTTACCAAGAACTGCGTCCGGATTTGGTAACGCTGGACATCGTCATGCCTGAACTAGACGGCATCGAGGCGCTGCGTCAGATACGACAGTTCGACCCAACGGCGCGCGTGGCGATGGTCAGTGCCATTAACCAAGCAGACAAGCTTGCCGAGTGTATTCGCTTGGGCGCAGTGGATTTCATCGTCAAGCCATTCAAGCCCGCCAAGTTGATCGAGTTCTTAGAAAAGCAAGGCCGAATTTCTGCTACTCACTCTATCTCCTCAAAATCGTAGGCCGTAGGATCTCAGCGGAGCTCGTGTAGTGGCGGAAGTAGTGCGAGTGATGATTGTTGATGACTCGGCTTTGTACCGTCAACTGGTGCGCAATCTGCTGAGAGAAATTCCCGACATCGAAGTTGTGGGTAGCGCCAGTTCAGGCTCCGAGGCGCTCGAAAAAATAGATTCGTTCAACCCCGATCTGCTGACGTTGGATGTCGAGATGCCAGACGTAAATGGAATCGCCGTCCTGCGTGCGCTTCGGCAAAAGCGTTCGCGCGTCAAAGCCATTATGCTCAGCAGCCTGACGATGAACGGTGCGCAGGTTACTACCGACGCGCTCTTGGCCGGCGCGTTCGATTTCATTCACAAACCGAATAACTTGGACGCCACCAAGAATCGCACGGTGTTGTTGCAGCAGTTGACCGAAAAAATCGAAGCCTTTCGCGAGAGTTTGAAGTCGTCCTTGCCTCGCAGGTCGTTTCTGGCCAAAGGGAGCGGCGATAAAACGCCCGCAAATTCATCGTCTCCCTTGAACATCAGCAAGACGCACGATGATCTGGGTATTCATGCCCACTTGGCTAGCGGAGCGGGAACTCACAGCGGTATCGCCTTCGAAGCCATCGCGATTGGTTCGTCGACAGGCGGCCCGGTTGCTTTGCGCGAAGTGCTCGCGAAACTGCCTGTACATACCGGGTTGCCTGTGTTTGTTGTCCAGCACATGCCAGCGCACTACACGACCTCGCTGGCCGACCGCTTGAATGATGCTTGCAGAATCGCTGTTTGCGAGGCTCGTGATGGCATGTTGATCGAACCCAACAAGGTCTACATTGCTCCAGGTGGATCGCATTTGTGTGTCGCCACATATCATGGGAAAAAAATCATTCGAACCACCGATGACCCGCCCGAACAAAGTTGTCGACCAGCCGTCGACTACACATTTCGATCGGTTGCCGAGGCCTATAACGGCAAAGTCATCGGAGTTGTATTGACTGGGATGGGACGAGACGGCGCAGAAGGTTGCCGCGTGATCAAGCAGCGAGGCGGCTACGTTATCGCTCAACATCCAGAAGGTTGTGTCGTCTACGGTATGCCCAAAGTTGTCGTTGAACAGGGACTCGCCGACCGCGTGGTACCGCTCGATAAAATCGCAGCGTGGATTTCCTTCCAACTTGCCGCTAACTGACAGCGGCCGTTCCCATTCCGGCACGACGGACTTCATCGCGGAAATTGCATCTCATGTCCGAATACTCGAATTCAGAAAAACCGATCGTTGTCATCGCGGAGGACAGTCGCACTCAAGCCCGTTACTTGCAGCAGCAGTTAACCAGCGCCGGCTACGAGGCTCATGTTGGATTCAATGGCGTACTGGCATTGGAGTTAGTGCGCAAGCACATGCCGGACATTGTCGTCTCGGACATCGAGATGCCCAAAATGACCGGCTACGAATTGTGCAATTCAATCAAGAACGACCCCGCGCTGCGCCACATTCCTGTCGTGTTGCTATCGACGCTTTCAGACGCTGAGGACATTATTCGAGGTCTGGATGTCGGAGCGGACAACTACGTTACCAAGCCCTACGATCCAAATTATTTACTCGGTCGAATTGAATCGCTGCTGGCAACACCGACCGTCGATGAAGTGGAGCAAGGACCCAGTGGAGAACTGCCCGTTACCTTGCATGGAGTTACGTATCGTGTGAAGTCAGGGCGCCAGCAGACGCTCAACCTACTGATCTCGATTTTTGAGAACGCCGTCGAGAAGAATCGCGAACTACAGACCAGTAACGAACAACTGACCATCGCCAAGGAGAAACTGACGGTCCAGAACGCTAAACTCGAATCGCTCAATCGGCAGCTCGAAGAAATAAACCATCGCATGAGCCACGACTTGGCGGCGGCGGCGCGTGTGCAAAAGTCCCTGCTGCCACCGGCGGACTTTAGCGTACCCGGTTTGAAACTCTATTGGAAATTTACCCCCTGCGAAGAGCTCGCCGGGGACTTTCTTAATAGTTTCTTATTGGATGAAGATCATCTGGCAATGTTCGTGGTCGATGTCAGCGGCCACGGCGCCGCTTCCTCGCTTTTGGCAGTCGCCATTGGTCGATCGCTAATGCCTAGCGCGTCAGCGGCATCGATCCTGGTGCGACTTGACCCTTTTACGAATCGACCGGTAATTACGCCGGCAGGTACCGTGCTGGCCGAACTCAATCGTCGATTTCAAATGGAGTCGCAAGGTGGTCTGCACTTTACGATCATTTACGGCGTGCTCGATCTAAAGACGCTCGTCTTTCGATATTCCAATGCTGGGCACCCGCAACCCGTCGTAACTTCGCTCGGTGAACCCAGCAGATTTCTTCCCGGCGATGGAGTGGCGATTGGCTGGGTCGAAGACATGGACTTTGACGACGAATCCGTCCAATTGAAACCTGGCGATCGACTCTATTTGTATTCGGACGGCGTCCCAGAAGCAATGAACTCGGAGATGGAAGAGTTAACCAACGATCGCATGATGGCCGTACTGGACACATGTAGTGACAAAACGCTCGGCGAAGCAGTCGAAGTTCTGTTGGAAGCAGTTACCGAGTGGTGTGTGCCCAAAGGTCCGCGCGACGATGTTTCGGTCCTCGCCTTCGAAATGCCGGCAGCCGAAGACGCTGACGAATAGTCTCCGCGACTAACTATCGCACGAGCAATTCGCGAGCCGCAGCGGCCGTGCGAGCTACGTGCGGCGACTGTTGATCGGAAATCGCTAGCGCCAGCCAACCGTCACGGACTTCGACTTGGGATACTGCCAGACCTTGCGCTCGCTGATCATCCTTCCACTTGGGACTGATCAACGGAAATGTTGAACGACTGACAAATATCTTTGCGAAGATTGCGCGCACCGCGAGTTCTTGCATCGCACGCAACCGCGGGCCATCGACGCTGATGTAGTCGTCTTCGTCGCGCACCAGCGCCGCGTACATACCGTCGGCTACGGGCACGTAGCGTGTCTTCACGATAAATCGCTCGTAGCGCATACGTCCAGTTTGGCTCAATTCTGCAATTCGCAAGGTTAGTTCCAATCGCCCGTCAGACAGTTGCACCGTAATCGGCCGCGAATCGGCAAACCGAATCGAAATGTCTTGTGGAGCATCGTCAGGCAGTTTCCACTGGTCCTGGCGGAACGCCCCAGCGAGTTTCTTGGTCAGTTCCGGCAGCGTCCACAATTTGCCTTCTAGACCTATTTTGGCAATCGTGTTGTTGATGGCCGATTCGTGCAATTGCATGCTCAATAGGCTATCGCTGGGTGCGCGTGGGCGTGCGGTGTGAGCAGCCATTTGCCCGTGGCTGGCCACTCGATAACGCACCGCCAAACGATCCTTGGTTGTATTCATCGTGGCGACCATCGGGTCCAAATTTAGACTCTCCAATGGGCCAATCAGCCGTTCGCTGATTTCTTTTTCGGCTTGGGCTAGACTTGCGTTAAGTTGCTTGTCCAACTCTTGATCGGTTTCGCGCGCGATCATGCCGTTGACGATCCGCTGAGCTACTGGGCGCTGCTCGTTGAATTTCTCGCGCACCAGCACTCGTACGAATTCGCCGATAATTGGCAGCGAGTCGTAGTGAGTGCTGAGTCCTCGTAAGAACTGACGCGACTCGACGTTGGTGTGAGTTCCCGAAATCTCATACCCGTTGGGGGTCATGCGTATCGTTCGCCCGGTCGAGATTTGCGCCACTGAAGTAGTATGTACTATAGCCGGGTCTTTGTTGGCCTGAGTGGTGCTGTGCAAGTCCCCTGTGACACCAAGTGCTACGTGCCACGCTGATTCGTCGGGAATCAGTTGAACTCGCAACTGTGTTTTATATTTGCTGTTTCCACGCGTCTCCGCGCCCAGAATACGCTGACGCACGGGGCGGATCGACCAGTCTGAGCTGGGTAACATGCGTTCGAGCAGTTCGCCGGCAACGCTCAGCCGAATATTGGCGTTGCGATAGTGATCGTTGACGGCGCTGGCGACCGACGACTGGGCTGACTGTGCCGAGAGACTCAATGTTTGAACCGCCGCTGCCAGTGAACCGCGACAACGATTCAGTGGGTCCTCCTCCACAGTTTCTAGGTCCGTGAGCAGTCGACGATAATCGACCGGTCGTGCGGACCAAACGGTCAACAGTTCTGCCAGTCGCGCGGACGACTCACCCATGACGAACTCTCTCTGCTGAGCCGTCATGCGGTTCCATTTCATGCGCGAGAGTGCTTTCAACGCCAGTTGATGGCCCGTCTCCCAGTCCGAATCCGGTGACGAAGCCCAGGCCGCTATTTCGTCCAGCAGCAAGAATTTGTGCCAGCCAATTTGGTCACCGGTACTCTGTGCGTCTTGCGAGACTGCCGCGATCGCATCCATGACTTGCTGGCGCGAGGCGTGTTGAGGTGAGGAACTGTCGAGCTGCGCTGAGGAATGCGACAAGCAATTATGTACGGCTTCCCAGATGGCAATTCGTCGTTCGATCGAGTACGCAGTTTGGAGCAGTTTGGCTGCGAAGGTGTAGTCTGCCTGCTTGCCAGCGATCTCACTAGCTTGCTGAATCAGCTCGCGCAGGGCTTGGAATTGATTTGGCGAGTTCGTCGAAGGCTGGCCGTAGCTATCGACTAGGGCTCGTAGTTGCTGTTGAGCATTGTTCGACCAGCGCTGGATTTCAAACGCGTCCCGATGCGAAACGAGTCTTGCGGCCGGTGCACTCAGTTGTGCAATCTCTGCAAATAGTGCCCGCGGTTCCGGAAGGACTCCGCTGACGGTATTCGGTAACCCGGACAGCATCGGACGCAAACCGGAGTTTTCGGTGTCCAATGCCGCCTCGGCATTTTCGACAGTACGCGTCGAGGAAACTTGACGCATTGGGCTTTCGAATGCCCGCGTCAGTGCTTCTACCAGGTAATCAGCATCGTCGCTTCCAATGTGCAGAGGCAATGCGTCTGTTTCCGAGCTCGTAGGTGCGCGCAACACGACCTGAGCCGCCGGTTCGAATGGCCGCCGCAGCAATCCCACAATGCCGTCGATCTTCGTGGACTGGTCGCTGTTGGTGTCGACATCGGTCCGGGCAATCCCGGTTCGATGTGGCGATGGAAAGGACTCGACCACTGCGATGCCTGGGTCCAACGTTAGCAAGATACCCCGTGGTTCGGTCGTGGATGCGACCTGATGACTCGCTTGTGGCAATATCCGAAAATCGAAACCAGAATCGCGAATATGTTTCTCGACGGCAAGAAAGACAAGCGTCAACGTAAGGGCAACAGTTATGGCTGCCACCCATCCTCGGTGGCTCCGTTCGACCTGCATGCCAGAATTCCTTTTCGACTTACATTTATGCTGGAGAGGAATCGTGCATCCCATTCCTTCGAGACACTACTTCAATGATGATCGGCTGGCCTACAAGATTCTCGCTACTCTCTTCGCCTCGCTTTGGCTGTGCTTGGTAATGCTAGTATCACCGGCGCAAACTCGGCAAACTTTAACAGCTAGCCATAGTTTGTCTTTTGCGTAAACGAGAGTAGAGCAATTGTCCTCAATTGCTCAGGAACAACGGTTGAGCAGAGAAGCGATTTGGACAATCGTTCTACTCTCTGCACTCAAGAATTAGATCGCGGCCACGCGATGAGTTGGCACGGGTCGTCCTGGTCGAAAACTACGAATCGAGTTAATTGTCAACGATGCGGAAAATGCTGTGGCCGATTGGAGCAATACGCGTTCGACGGAATGTTTCAGCGACTCTGGATCGATGGCTACTCTAGCATTGACAATTATTTCGCAGGACTGAGTGACTAACTCGCTCGCATGGGACAAGGTCGAGCTTGAATCGCTGCTTACCAAGTTGACTACCGCCGTGTTTCCGCCTGATTGTCCGATCACTTTCAAATGGGCAGTTTCAGCCAACTGGAGAGTCATCGCGTTCTTCAGTTGTTCGACGATCTCGATCAGCAACGCATCCATGGCAAATGGTGTTGGTGAGTGCACTGTCGCGCCAGCGTTCAGCCAGCCAAGCTCTGCTTCGCCTTCAGCGTAGATATCATAGTCCACTTCCATGACCGAAGCTCGCCGCGCCGACGGTGACTCGACGAGTGTCATGAGTTGACCGAGGTTCGCTCCCGTTTTTGCAGAGACTCGCAAGGTTGGTCGATCGGGATATTGGGCCCTCAACAAGTGTTCCAACTCGTCGATTTCTGGTGGAGTCATTTCATCGACTCGATTGATCAGCAGAATGTCCGCTTCCTCGAGTTGCTTTCGAAAAATGTACTCGGCTTTGGGCGAGAATCCCTTGCCCTTGCCGGTCAAGATCTTCAGTCCGTGGCTTGGTTTGAGAATTACTGCATAGGGGCTGATCACAAACTGTTCGCCCAGCATTTGCATCATTGGCAGCGCGACGGTCGCCACCAAATCGGTACAACTGCCGACCGGTTCAGCCAAGATCACGTCGGGGCGGCGCCGCTGGTTAAATGACTCCATTGCATCGGTGAGCCCGCCGAAGTTGCAACAGAAGCAAGATCCCGCGACTTCAGCTACGTCATAGCCATAGCTCTTGAGCAAATGCGTGTCGACCAAATCGGCAGCTTGATCGTTAGTCACAATGCACACGTGCTTGTTCGCAGCCTGATAAAGAGCCGCCAAGCGCGCGATCATCGTCGTTTTGCCTGCCCCCAAGAATCCGCCAAGCATGATGAACCGAATCGGAGCGTTCACTGAATGATCTCACTGAATTATTTAGTTGGACAGCGTCACTTTTGTCCAATTAGTTGGTACTTGGAAATATCAAACGTTAGAGCGAGGGCACAATCTAGCATCCGTGAAGCCCGTCGAGAAGAACTTGCAGGTACTCGGAACTTATTGGACCAGAGGAATGTTACAATTGCCCGTCGAGAGTATACTCAGCCGCGAAAGTGAGTGGTGCCGCGTCAAGGCTCATTTGGATTTGTGTTGCGTCACGATGCACTTTGAACCTGCTAATTCACTATACCGTCTCAGGATGGAAATAGCTTGAAAAATCTGTGTGTGTTTTGTGGATCGAGCCTTGGAGTAGATCCGGCATTTCGGCTTGCATGCATGCAGCTCGGCCAGGAAATTGCTGCGCGAGGAATGCGCTTAATCTATGGAGGTGGATGTGTGGGACTGATGGGCGTATTGGCCGATGCAACTTTGGCAGCGGGAGCCGAAGTGATCGGTGTGATCCCTAAAGCACTGCTGGAAAGAGAAGTCGGCCACCTTGGTTTGACACAATTGAGCGTGGTCGAATCGATGCACCAGCGCAAAGCTCAAATGGCGGAGTTGGCCGACGCTTTCCTGGCGCTGCCGGGCGGCTTCGGAACGCTGGAAGAGTTTTGCGAAGTGCTAACTTGGGTTCAGCTTGGAATCCACAACAAACCATGCGGATTACTCAGCACCCGTGGATTCTACGATCCGCTACTCGCGATGTTTGATCGCGCGGTTGCGGATCATTTGCTTAAGCCGGCGATTCGAAATTTGGTGCTCGTGGAGAGCGAAGTATCAAGGATGCTCGACCGGCTGGCAGCAGCTAAACCGTCAAGCACCCGAGAATTTTGGTTCGAAAAGGACCAGACCTAATTCAGGCGCGATAGTCCCAGAAAAAAACGAACGAAGCAGAAATTCAGAGTCGACTTTCATTTTCGACAACCTAGTGTTGACCAGCGATAGATAGAGTCAGCAGTCAGGTGTGCTGCGGTTAACGATTGTAACGCTTGCGACGGTTCGACACATTGGCGAAACCGAGCTTCGTTTCAGGAGAATGGGGCTTGGTGAACGACTACTTGTCTGCGGCAATTATCGGTGTTGTTGAAGGGCTGACCGAATTCCTACCAGTAAGTTCGACGGCTCACATCCGCATTTGCCAAGATCTGTTGCAAAAGGACTTGGCCAGCGACTACTGGAAAATGTTCGCAATCGTCATCCAGCTCGGTGCCATTCTCTCGGTTCTTGTATTCTTTCGACAACGCATCGTCGGGTTTTTCCGCAGCCTGGAATCGCGGCATCTTCACCCAGTGCAATTCGCGCGGCATCCGGTGGGCATGGTCTTGATCAGTTTTTTTGTCACTGCGATTCCTTGCTACTTGATCAACGAAACTATCGGCGAGAATCTTGAGAGCCTGTCGATCATGGGGTGGGCACTAGTCATCGGAGGAATAGTGATGGCGCTAGTGGATTGGAGTTTCAATTCCAAAGCGGTTACGCATCGCATCGAGGACATCACACTTGCGCAAGCGATTGCTATCGGACTAGCGCAGATTCTCGCGGCGGCGTTTCCAGGAACCAGCCGGTCGATGGCCACTATCGCTGGTGGACAGATTCTGGGTCTTTCGCGACCAGCGGCTTTGGAGTTCAGTTTTTTCTTGTCGATTCCGGTCATGCTTGCGGCGACAGGTTACAAACTGTTGTCATTCGTGACCGCAGTTCGCCAGCCGCTCGAATTGCAAGCTTGGTTAACGCTGGCGATTGGTTTCGCTGTCAGCTTTATCGTGGCGCTGGTCGTGATCGCTTGGTTTATGCGTTGGGTTCGGTTGCGTGGCTTTTTCGCATTCGCCGTCTATCGCATGGTGGTCGGTGCCGCCGTTCTTACGTGCCTGGTTTGAATAGTAGAAATTCGACGCGATGCCGAGCTAAGAAAACTCGCAGCCATGCTGGGTGCGCGGGCGAAAGTCGCGAGGGTGTAGCCTTAGCGACTATTTTGCGATATCGTCTGCTTATCAAGTTCTCGGGCGACGCAATATTGTTCTAGCTCGAAGCACAAGCGAGTGCATCGTCACAAGTCATTCACTCGCTTGTGATTCAGGCTCGTACTGATGCTTGCTCTTCCGTTCACGTTTTATCAGGCCACCCGCAGGCTCAACAGTCAAACGATGAAGATAACCGGAATCGAAACGCTGGTTTGCCATGCTCGCATGCGCAACTGGGTGTTTGTGAAAGTGCTGACTGACCAACCAGGTCTGTACGGCTGGGGCGAAGGCACGCTGGAATGGCACACTCGCGCGGTCGTAGGTGCGATCGAGGACATTGCCCAATTAATCGTTGGTGAAGATCCTCGCCGCATCGAGCATCTTTGGCAAATGATGTATCGCCAACATTTTTGGCATGGGCACGGCATTATCCGCTGTACGGCGATTTCAGCTATTGATATTGCGCTGTGGGATATCGCCGGCAAGATTGCTGGCCTGCCATGTTCGCAACTGTGGGGAGGGCCGGTGCGCGACTACGTGCGCACTTATTGCCACCTGGGCGGAGGCAACATGGAAGACTTTTACGAAACGACTGTCGAAGATGCACGTGTGTTCGGCGATTTAGCTCGACAGGCTGTTGAAAATGGCTTTACGGCATTCAAGAGCATGGCGGTGCCACCGACGATGCCTATCGAAGGCTTGCGTCCAGTGAAGTTAGCTGCTGCCGCGGTGGCATCGATGCGCGAAGCGGTGGGCGAAGCCATCGATATCATGGTGGATTGCCATGCGCGACCTTCGCCCGCCATGGGATTGCAGTTTGGAAAAGCACTGGAGCCATTTGGCCTCTACTTTTTCGAAGAGCCATGTTGGCCTGAATCGGTCGATGGTTTGGCGATGATTAACGCAGCGATCACAACTCCCGTCGCCACGGGCGAACGAGTTACCGAATTGACCGCATTTCGTGAGTTATTCGCCCGTCGCGCGTGTGAAATTTGCCAGCTTGATATTACGCATTGCGGAGGATTATCTGCGGCGCGCCGCATTGCAGCGCTCGCCGATGCGTACCGCATCGCAATTGCGCCTCACAATCCGCAAGGACCAGTGAGTACCGCTGCGTCGTTGGAGTTCGGTTTCTCGCAGCCTAGTTACATCATTTGCGAAACCGTAAATGCAGATGTCCCCTGGCGCGGCGATGTGGTTTCCGAAGGATTCACTGTCGAGCCCAAAGGCAGACTCGTTCGTCCGAACACGCGACCTGGCTTGGGTATCGAGATCAACGAACAAGAAGTACGCAAGCATCCGTTCGAGCAAGAACTGTTACAACGCGTCTTCTATCCAGACGGCAGCGTGGGCGATTGGTGAACGCTGGCCGCATGCGAGTTAGCCGTCGCGTCGAGGTAAACGAATCGCTCCACTCGGCGCATGCCAACAACTATCATCCAACAAGGATTCCACAAGTGTTGTACATCACGAAATTATCGTTCCTGGTCGCTATAGGGAGTTGCCTTGCCATGCAGAGTTCAGATTCGTGTGCAGCCGATGGTCAGCCCAAACCTGAAATGCAAGTTCCGTACTTGAAAGCCGACTTTGACATCACGGGGGACGGCAGCCATAGCGCTTGGCAAGCCGCAAAATGGACTTCGCTGCACAGACGCGATAGCAGCTCGCACGATTATCAATGTCGAGTGAAAGTGCTGTACTCGCAAACGGGTCTATACGTGTTGATGGACAGTACCGACAAGAAATTGTCTGCAGCCATGCAGGAGGATTTCCTGAACCTGTGGACCGAGGATGTGTTCGAAGTCTTTCTGTGGCCGCATGAGGGTTGGCCCGTCTATTTCGAGTACGAGATTTCACCGCTGGCTAAAGAGCTGCCGATTATCGTGCCCAACTTTGATGGCCAGTTCTTTGGTTGGCGTCCATGGCACTATGATGGTGTGCGCGCGACCAAGAAAGCCGTCAAGATCGTTGGCGGCGAAGCCAAATCGGGTGCAAATATCGAAGGCTGGAAAGCAGAAATCTACTTTCCGTACGACTTGCTCAAGCCACTGCAAAATGTGCCACCCAAGAGCGGTTCGCGCTGGCGAGCAAATTTTTATCGCATGGACTACGACGACGGTAAGACTTCATCGTGGGACTGGGCGCGCGTCGGTAAGAGTTTTCATGAGTATCAGAAATTTGGAACGCTCGTATTTGAGTAGCTCTCCATGCGAGCGCGAATCGAATTCAACCAGCTCCTCGGGTTAGGGCTTCCGTGATTCGGTTCGCCAATATCGAAAGCTCGTCCTGGGCCAAACAGGCAGGATCAACGGCGATAACTCCGTCCGCTAGGAAAGCATGATTAACATAGATTGTCGGCGAACCGATACTCAGTTGTCGGCAGACCTCCATGGCGGATGTGTGTGGGTACGGCTGGTTGATGGGAATCTTCAACATCGGGCGCGGGTTAGCTTCTAGCACCGAAGCAATGCCCTGCTTGACCAGGCTGTCCCGCAGTTCCGCCAACCAATTGAGTCGCAGTGCGATTCGATCTTTAACTTGTGATTCAGTAAACTGCTCAAGTGCTGCGAGCAATCCGACAATTTGCTCTTTGCCAACTTTCAACATGCGCCCGATTCCGTGCCGCGGTGCACCTGGGATCATGCCTGCATTGATGAATTCCGGCGGCGGTGACCAGTGTTGCGGGTGTTCATCTTGATCCATCATTTGCAAGAATGCCGAACCCACGAGATCTCGCCCGCCGCACAAGATGCCGGTCGCTTGCGGACCGCCAATCGCTTTGCCGCCGCTGAAACAAACCAAGTCTGCTCCTGTGCCAACGATTGCGTGCAGGTTCGCTACCGGTGGAAGCTGAGCCGCTGCATCGACTAAGACTGGCAAATTGCGAGAGTGAGCCATCGCGACGACTTCGGCAAGCGGTGGTCGGCTGTCGCGCGTCAGCACATAAACGATTCCGACGCAACGATGTGTAATGGCGACCTCGTATTCCCAAGCCTCGGTTCGGCGAACTCCCGCGCCTGCACGGATCTCATCCATGCCAACTTCGACTAATTTCCCACCCGCTGCTCGAATTGCATGATCGTAGCCGTTGCGGTGAGCCCGCGCGATGATAAATTCGTTGGGCATGTCCGCAGTATCGGGCAGTTTTTCCATTTTGCTGAGATCCCAGCGGGCAAGCATGGCTGCGGCGCCCAGCATCAGCCCTGCCGCCGCTCCACATGTGACCAAAGCCGCCTGGGTGGCGCACAGGGTGGAAATGGTCCGGCAAGCTGCCCATTGCAGGTCTTCGATCGACACCGGTTTGTCGCAAACTTCGCACATCGCTGCGATCGTATGTTTCGACAAACGCGAGCCGCTTAACCGCGTAACTGTTCCACGAGCATTAATGATGTGCGGAAAACCAAACCTGACGAATACGTCTGGCGAGTTCTGGCTGTCTAAACGCTGTTGATCTTCCATCGATCCATCCCGATTAATGTCAGTCGCGGTACGTAAATGTCAAACAACCTGGTAGCTTATCCGCGAGCAACTCTAGGTCGCGGTTGTCATGGCCCGGTTGTCTGAAATCGTGCTAAATCCGGCTGATTAGGATCGAGCGACTGTGGCAAATAAGAGAATAGCTCCGCATCGCGCAGCCAAAAGCGAATCTTGTAATCATCCTGGATTGAGTCGAAAGCTGGTGATTGCCATCGCAGTTGATGGCGAGTATCGTCTCCGGAAAAAGCTTGGCACGCTTCGCGAGAAAATCCGTGCACGACTCGATTCTTGCGATCGAGTATGTCGGCGGTGATCGATCCACCGGGCTTGGTTCTTGCATTGATGATGACGGCAGGTTCTCGAAAGGGTTCGCGACGTGTGATCAGCCAGCCTTCCTCAGTTCCCGCAGTCGACATCGAACAAAATCCGTCCAATCGTAGAGTCGCCAAACCGATCGACGCGCGAACCTGTTTCTCATCATGGACTTTGTCGGTACCGCCATAATAAAAGTAAAGTTTGTCATCGACCATGACGGGCGCGCGAGCGGTAACAATCATGCCGCGATCCCATTGGTCCTTGCCACCCAGCGGGATAAACTGCGCACGCGATTGCGGCCGAGTCCAATTGACTAGGTCCCAACTCCAGGCCAACTGGGTTTCCATCGTACGCGGCGAATCGGCTTGAGCTTCGTGAAGTTTGTCGACCGAGTAGTCACCAAAACGAAAATAGCGTGCGCGGTAGATCCACGGCAACCCGATATACAACCCTTGATAAGGAAAGACCGGCATGCCGTAAACTTGAGTTGCATCGGGGTCGTGATCGTCGGCAACGAAAACTGGTGCATCGATGGGTTTATGCCAATGGGTACCGTCGCGCGACGAGGCAATGCCAACTGCGCGACCGCGACGGTTGCGAGTTTTCCAGGTACTGAAATAGCGATCTTGATAAGGATCATAAAAGAAGTTGACGACGTCCGACGACTTGAACAGCGGTTGCTGTTCGCCTTCGGAAGGATATCGCCAGTTCAGTCCATCAGCGGAAAAGGCTACGCGTGGATGTCCAACTTTTCCGTCGAACCCATACAGTGCGTAGCGTCGGTTCGGATCGCTTTCATTCGGGCGACGAATAACGCTCGGGTTGTGGCAGTGCCCGCCTCCAGATACTTCGGGAGCGAAAGCCGACACGACCAAGTTCGTGCTTTGCCAATCGGCATGCCGGATGATGGTCAAGTCGGGTTTGTGCCATACGATTCCGTCCCTGGATTCTGCGTAGCCAACATGATTGCCTTGGAATAGAATTTGGTACCACATGCGGAATTTAGAAGACTCGCGAACGACGGTACCATACACGTAAGGGCCAATGATCGCGGAGCGGCCCTCCCACGGTCGATCGGCAACGATGACGGGATTCATTGGGTGCTTTTCAGCGGCGTGGAACACTCGCGACAACCCACGCTGTTGCTCGACTACCGTCGAGTCCAAAAACAATCGGCGCCAAGGTCCTGCGGGAGGACCCGACAGTTCGTTTTCGGCAGACTCAAGACTGTTAAGTGCCCGGTCGCTGAGTTCCTTGGCTTGCCCGCACGCGAGATGGGAAAGAGTCCAATGAGATACGATGCTGCTGGACGTTGCGCCTAAAAACTTTCTGCGTTTCAACGCTAAGTCCCTTTCAAGCTTGATAAGTATGCCACAATATCGCGCAGTTCGCGTCGCGTCATGAACTTGAGCGTGTCCTCTGGCATCGATGACTTGCCTTTGCGCCGCGCGGCGATACGACTGGTCTCGATAGAAACAATGCGTCCTTCTGCCGTCATGAGCTTGAGAAGTTTGTCGTTCTCTTCACGCAGAATTCCAGTGTAGATTTGTTCGTCGTCCGTCAAGACTACGATCGTTTCATAATTTTGTGCAAGCTTGGCGTCGGGGGCCACGATGGACTCTAACAAGTAACGTTGGTCTTTAGTTTTGCCGATCTCGTGCAGGGGCGGCCCGACGTCGCCACCAGTGTCTCCTACTTTATGGCACCGCACGCACGATAATTCGGTCTTTGTCATGAACAGTCGCTCACCCACTTTTGCATCTCCCCCAGAGATACAATCGCGGTAACTGGCCAAGGCATCCTGCGCTGCGAGTTTCGCTTCGAATTCATTCAGCGCCTTGATGGATTCCTTGGAAACGCGCCCTTCCGCAGCCTCGATCACGTTCAACCACACATCATCGGGCATTTGCCCCAACAAATATTGTTTTAGGCCGGCCTCAATGATCGTTGTAGCTGCAGGAAGATCCAATTTCGAAAGCAGATCCCAGGCAGTTTGCCGTTCGATTGGACTGGTGGAACGCGATGCCTTGGCCAGCCGATCCAACGACTGCTCAGGTTCGAACTCTACCAAAAACTCGAGCGCTTTGGTGCGCAGGATCGGTGAACTATCACCAAGACACGTGAGCAACAATTCTCGGGCAGCGTCCTTGCGCAAGCCGACAAATCCTTCCAGCGCACTGACGCGGCTTTCAGGCGGCGATTGGGTGTCGGTGATCAGTGTTTCCAGAAGCTTGGCAACTTCGTGAATTCCTAGCTCAGCAGCCGCGCGAGCGGCATGATTGCGCACGTCGAGTGGCCCCGCCAAGATGCCGTCAAGGTGTTGCTGAAAGGCTGACTTGGCCGTGGCGAGATCTCGATCTGTCAAGGGCATGTGACGATTCATGATTCTGTCACGCTGGCCCGGTTTGCCCCAAGCCAGCAACATGGCCACGGCCTCTTTGCGCATCGCCGAATCATTTTCTGGATGTGCAGCAAACTCCGCAATTGCCTGAGCATGTTCCATTTTACCTAAGCGAAAATTGGCGTTCAGTGCGCGGTGCGCCAAGTGGTCGCTTGCACCTCGTAACGCAGTGAGCTGTGCAAGCTGCGGCAGCGCACCGTGCAATTGGGGAACGTCATGAATGGCTCTGGCGGCTTCGGCGCGAACGGTCGGATCAACATCTTGCAAGAACTGCGCTACCATGGTGCTTTGGCGCTTTCGCAATGCGACTACTGCCGCGGTTCGAACCGAAACCGACGGGTGATTCTTCAATTCGGCGATATCTGCTAGGTTGGGAAGGCCTGCGAGCGCCATGATGCCTGCATGACGAATCGCGGGATCGGTACCAGCGTTCTGGTTCAGCATTTCACAAGTGGGCTGCAGCAATTCAGAAGCATGTAAACTGCCAGCGGCCAAGCAAGCGGCATATTGCAGCCGCGGCTGCTCCGAGCTAATCAAAGCGCAGATTTCACGACTGTATTGACCAGCGCCAGCATCAGCGAGCATCTGTGCTGCAGCAGCTTGAATGATTGCTTCCTTATCGCTCAGTAGTGGCCCGAGCAGACCGACGGCTGCGCGATGCCGAGCCGACTGTTGCCTCGCCATGTGGCCCAATCCCCAGGTAGCGTGCAATCGCTTCAGTAGCACCGTTTCGCTAGGTTGAGCAGCACTCGTAAATTGTTCCACATCGCCGCGCGCGGCAAGTTCCCATTGTGCTTCGTTGCGGATACGGCGATCCGGGTGCGCTAGCAGCTCGCCCAACCGCGCAGGGGCCAACTTCGTCATGCCGTCGGCCAGCAACTGCTTGACTTCCGTCTTTAACTTCTCCGCATTGACGTCTGAGGAGTTGAAACGATAGATGCGTCCTTTGCTTTCACCGACCCAGCCATTGACCCAATCCGTCACCCATAAGGCACCATCAGGACCAAAGTCGGCGTCAGTGGCGAGAATGTTCCAGATGAACTCCTCGTTGCGGTCAACTTCCCAAAACGCACCTTTGGGTTTGACGGTCACTCGGCGAATTCCACTGTTGCTTGATCCGCCGCGGAAATCGACTAAAAAAAACGAATTGCGAAAGCTGTTGTCCAGTCCCGTACCTGGATAACAAGTCAAACCAGATGGTCCGTTAGCGATATTCGCGATGGGAGGAACAATGTACGCAGGCGTTTCCGAGGAATACGGTTGCCAGAGTTTTTCGCGATTGAACGGTCCCCGATCAGAAATGTACTGGTACATCATGCGCCAGCCTGAATCACCGCCTTCCAGAACGTTCACCCAACGAGCTTGGTCGCCGCTGTCGGAGTTATTGTCACCGGTAAACAGATTTCCCCAATCATCGAAGGCCAGCTCTTGAGGATTGCGCAGGCCCGTGGCGAAAACTTCTAGATCGCTGCCGTCCAGCTCGCAACGAAAGACCGCGCCGCTCTCTGGGTCCAGCAGTTTCCCGTAGGGAGTATCAATGTTGTATCCTCGGTCGCCAATGCTGAAATACAATCGGCCATCCGGTCCAATGATCAAGCCGTGCAGGTCGTGTCCGCGAAAGGCCACGCGCACGCCAAATCCTTCGTGCAGCGCCGAGCGCGACTCGGCTTGCCCATCACCGTCGGCATCTTGCAACAGCCAAAGTTTGGGGATACAGGTAAAGTAAGCTCGATCGCCTCGCACCAGCACTCCGGCTCCCGTGCCGTCGGCGATTTGGTTAAAACCAGCCGCGAAGACAACCGAACGATCTGCTGCTCCGTCGCCGTCGGTATCTTCGATCAACCGTATGCGATCATCGTGGCGCGTATACTCGTTCGCTTTCGCGCCCGACAACCGCTTGTGATAGTTCACTCGATCTTCGACCGAGTTGGCTGCCAGGTCCGCTGCCAGCCAGCGTTGGTCGTGTTTGCGATTGTCGGTAACTCCCTGATCCTGTCGAAACGATTCGCAAACAAAGGCACGTCCGCGAGCATCGACGAACATAGCAACTGGGTTGGCGAGATCCGGCTCCGCGGCGAACAGCGATACGGACCATCCCGGCGGCTTACGAAATCCCTGCATCGCGACCTTGCCTTCGTCGGATGCACCAGCAATTTGCGGCGCAGCCGGTGTTGATGTAGCCTGATCCTCCTCAGTAGCTTGGGGCGATAGCGCCGGTAATCGTGTCTCGCAGGCGACGATCCACGCAGCCAAAACCAGCCAACAACTTGCAAATAATCGATTCAAGAGCATAAGTCGATTCGCTTGACGAAGAAACGATTCTGGATTCAAACAAGCAGGCTGAATATCAACTCGATTCGCCCCTGAGTCTAATCGCGCGGCAAACTAACGACAATCGGTTGATTATTGAACCTACAGCTACGTCAAGAATTTTGCGGGCAACTTCTTATGATCGAATGTATCGACATCGAAGATTCACGTCTGGCGCCCTATCGCCAGCTTAGGCACAGTAACTTGACGCACGTCAGTGGATTGTTCATCGCCGAAGGCCCAACTGTGGTCCAGCGGTTGCTCGCCAGCTCGTATGCGATTCAATCCGTACTGGTCGATGACAAGCACGTGGCGAGATTTGAGCCAATGATTGCTAGCGATGTTGCAACGTATGTTGTTGGGCACGATCAACTGTCGGGATTGGTGGGATTCAACTTTCATCGTGGCGTACTGGCTTGTGGGATTCGCAAGCCGAACTTGAGTTGCGCTGAGGCGTGCTGGCAAGAGCTTCCCGAAGACGAGACGCTGGCGGTACTGGTCGGCGTCCAGGATCCCGAAAACGTCGGTGGCATACTGCGCTGCTGTGCGGGGCTGGGCATCACGCGAGTCTTGCTCGGCCCGAACACGGCCGATCCACTTTCTCGCCGCGTGCTGCGCGTATCGATGGGGACCGCACTTAGCCTCGCACTAATTCGCACCAAAGACTGCTTAGCCGACATCCAGTGGCTTAGCCGGGATCGCAAAGTAGAGACGATAGCCACGACGCTTGGTTCCGATGCCCAGCCGCTCGAAGATGCAACTCGCCATGGCCCCGTGGCCATCGTGCTGGGAAACGAAGCTTGGGGATTGCCTGAAGAAATTCAGCAGGCAAGCAATCGTCGCGTGCGCATCGACATGCGGTTGGGAACCGACTCGTTGAATGTGAGCATGGCTGCGGGGATTGTCATGCACTACTTTTGTCGACTTGCGCCAAGGTCTATCGGTGGCGCTATCGCCGAACTGCCGTAGTCAATGGAGTAACCGGCCTAGGCACCAGCCTGCATTGCAATTCGTTCAAGCGGCAGGTCGGAATTCTTGGTAGCACGTACCGAGCAAACCAATCGCACTCTGTAGCATGTGGGTATCCGCTCAAGATGAATGCTCGCATGCCCATGTCCATGTAACGATTCAACTTGGCTAGCACCTGATCAGGATCGCCCACGATCGCGCTGCCGCAACCACTGCGCGCCAATCCAACTCCGGACCAGAGATGATCTTCGATGTACAAATCCTTGCTCTTGGATCGCAATTCGTCTTGTCGCAAGACGCCGGCGCTTTGGCTGTCTTGGGATCGATTCTTGATCTCTTGCCCTTTGGCCAGATCCAATTTGGAGATCAAACGCTCTGCGGCAGCTCGAGCTTCCTTTTCGGTCTCGCGGACGATCACATGCGAGCGAAATCCAAAGTCAATTTGGCGACCGTACGAGGCAGCTTGCTGTGACAACGACAACATCGTTGCCAATATGCAGTCTTCCGTTTCAGGCCACATAAGAAAGACGTCGCAGTGTTTCGCGCACAAGTCTTGAGCCGCTGGTGAAATTCCGCCAAAGTACAACAGTGGCCCGCCGTTCTGTTGGTACGGTTGCGCAGGTTCTGTCGAAGGCAACGAGAAATTGTAGAAGCTCCCTTTCCATTCGAATGGGCCATCGGCGCGCCACATCTGCTGAAGAATTTGGATGATTTCGCTGCTGCGGTTGTACCGAATCTCGTTGCTCTCTTTCAAGCCTGGCAGATCGGAGGAGATGATATTGATGCACAATCTTCCTTGCGCGATATGATCGACCGTCGCAATGGCTCGCGCCAACATGGGCGGCCAGACTTCACCCATGCGCAAAGCCACCAGTTGGTTGATTTGCTGAGTTTGCGGCGCCATCGCAGCGGCAAACGTCAACGCATCTTGCCCTGCTATCCAGCCCGAAGGCAGCAGTATGTTTTGGAATCCGTGGGAGTCCGCTAAACGCACGATATTGCCGCAGTTTTCGTAGCTGCTGCGCAATCCTCCCTCTGGAACTCCAAGAAACTCGTAATCGTCGCTACACAGCGCCGAGAACCATGCCACTTCAGCTTTTCGCTCGCTCGTGCGAATAGGAATCATGGATCGGTTTTCTTTCAGCTTTACCTGAATGGATTCGTGAAATGGGAAGTTGCGAAATTCGGTTAACCCCGAACACGCTAGGCTATCCGAGCCCATTCTCGCACGGCTACCGAACGTGGCGATTTGCCACTCTCACTCGCGTTGCTCCATCGATTGTATATCGGCTGTATCTTGGCCAGCGAGCGATTAGCGGCTGCTTAGTTCCGTTGCTCCATCGCAATCAACTATGCAATCGGGTACCCATGGTTGTAGAATTTGAGCCTTCTCAAAGCAACGAAAGCACTGCGGACGGTCTGTATGAAAGCAACAGCATGACGATGGAAAACGAAGTACTGGAATTGGTCAAGCGATTTCGCTTGGTCGCGATTATACGTCTAGATGAACTTGGTCAAGCGGAAAAGATCTCTCGAGCCTTGTTGGCCGGCGGTATCGCATTGCAGGAATATACCTTGACGAATCCTGCGGCACTGCAAGTGATTGCAGATTTACGAGCTCGGGTGCGCGAGTTTCAATCCGGCGAGGCAGCCATCGGTTTGGGATCGGTCCGCAACATGACCGAAGCTATTCACGCCCAACGCTGCGGCGCTCAGTTCGTGGTAACACCCACGTTGCAGCTCGATGTTGTTCGGGCTTGCCGAGCGGCCAATGTTCCGGTCATGCCTGGCGCTTACACGCCGACCGAAATCGTTACTGCCTGGGATAGTGGCGCCAGCTTTGTAAAAGTGTTTCCCGCGCGCAGCTTGGGACCCTCTTACATCAAAGACGTACTCGCTCCGATGCCCTATCTCAAACTGATGCCTACCGGTGGGATCGATGTGGAAAACATGTCGACCTACTTTAAACATGGGGCGGCTGCGGTCGGAGTTGGTGGAAATTTGATCGATGCGCAAGCGGTGGCGGCCGGGAATTGGGATCAGGTATCCTCTGTCGCGAGTCGTTATGCTCAAGCCGCGAAGGCGACTGATTCGAAATGAGTTACGACGTTGTGACATTGGGCGAGACCATGCTGCGCTTGACGCCGCCTGGGATGATGCGATTTGAGCAAACGCGAACGTTGGAAGTGCACGCCGGAGGGAGCGAATCGAATACCGCAGTGGGTTTGGCTCGCTTGGGCGCCAAGGTGGCTTGGCTTTCCCGTTTAACGGACAACCCGTTCGGCCGCATGATCGCCAGTGAACTGGCCGCTCAAGCTGTCGATGTATCCCATGTTGTCTGGACCGATGAAGATCGCGTCGGTACTTATTATTTGGAGCGCGGCAAAGCACCACGTGGTTCGCGCGTGATCTATGATCGCAAGTTTTCCGCCGCCAGCCGTTTTGCTCCAGATGAACTTCCGCTCAATTTGTTTGAACCGGGTCGCGCAAAGTTGTTTCACACCACTGGAATCTCCATCGGAATTTCCAAGGAATCCGCGGTGACTGTGTACCAAGCCGCACGATTAGCGAAGACAGCCAATTGGCTAGTGTCGTTCGATCTCAATTACCGGTCCAAGTTATGGACGCCAACCGAAGCTCGCGCGGAGTGTGAATCGTTAATGAAGCTGGCCGATTTGATATTCTTGCCCCGTCGCGACGCAAATTCGATATTTGGCATTGAGTCCCAGCAGCCCAGCGAGATTCTCGAGCAACTGGCAGGGACATTTCCTCAAGGCACCATCGTGCTCACGCTGGGTGCGCAAGGCGCTGTGGCAAGAACCAGCGCGGGGCAAACTTTTTCGCAGCCAGCTTTTCCAGCAGACGAAGTCGAGCGGCTCGGTGGTGGCGATGCGTTCTCTGCGGGATTCCTGTATCGCTATCTGGTTGCGCGCGATGTCGCTTCCGCGTTAGCATGGGGAGCCGCTACTGCCGCTCTAAAGTATTCGATTCCCGGTGAATTACCGCTGGTGCGCAAAGATGAAGTCGAAACACTGCTTCAATCCAGCGGTTCCGCCACAGTTTCTCGTTAGAACGGATCGAGCATGCACCAGGAATCTCAAGAAACGACTTTGCGATATGAAGTCTTTGGTACCGACCGGCCAGTCGCTTTCGTTACCGGCAGCAGTTCCTATCGAGTTGGTCGCGTTATTGCCGAGAATTTCTTGCGAGCGGGCTATCGCGTGGTCCTTCATGCACATCATTTGCTGTCTTCCGCACAAAGCGAAATCGAACACTTGCGAAGTTCGGGGCACGACGTTGACTTGGTGTCCGGCGCGATCGAACTGGAAGCAAATGTCCTAAGTTGGGTTCAGCAAATTCGACAGTCACAAGGCCGAATCGATGTGGTCGTCAATTCTGCGGCCGTTTGGCACCCGCAGCCGCTCGAACAACTCAGCGCAGCGGAGATTGAACACACTTTTCGAGTAAACACGCTCGGCTCTGCTTTGATTGCCAAACATTTTGGATTGGAAATGGTAAGACAAAGCAGCGGCGGAACGATCATCAATATTGGCGATTGGGCCGTCGTTCGACCGTACAAGGATTTCGCTCATTATTTTGTCAGCAAGGGATCGATCGAAACGTTAACTACGACGATGGCTGTGGAGTTGGCCAGTCGCAATCCCCGAGTACGCGTCAATGCGGTACTGCCAGGGCCAGTGCTGTTGGCCGAAGGAATCTCCGCTCAGCGGCAGCAGCAGATCATCTCGCATTCGTTGTTGAAACGTGCCGGTACGCCAATGGACGTAGCTCGCGCGGTCCTTTTCTTGGCCGAAAACCCGTTCATTACTGGGGTTTGTTTACCCGTCGATGGTGGCCGTTCTATCTATGCCGGCCCGAGTGTCGACCCAAGTGCGCATCCTGACTATCAGCCGTAAACAACTCGTTCGAGATATGTTTACCAATCGATAGAAAACGGGCCAGTTAGCGTTTCTGCTTGCAGCCGAGTCAGCGTCCTTGATATTATGGTTAACGCGGCAACCGGCCCTCGGCCGATTTTGGCCATTAGCGCGAATGCGACTTGGCTCCTCATGTTCTCTAGCAAGATAGATGAGACACCAGCGATGTTGAGAATCGAAGGCAATTCCTTGAGGATGTGTGATCGATTGCCACGCCGATCGTTTTTGCAGATTGGTGGATTGGCTATGGGTGGACTAGCTTTGCCGGACATTCTCCGCGCCGAACAGATCAGCGGAAATCGTAAGTCGCACAAAGCAATCATCATGATTTTCTTGGCAGGCGGCCCGCCTCACCAGGATATGTTTGACCTCAAGCCCAATGCTCCAATGGAAGTGAGGGGAGAGTTCAATCCAATCGCGACCAGCGTATCGGGCATCCAAATCAGTGAACTGATGCCGCGCGTTGCAGCGAACATGGACCGATTTGCAATAATTCGTTCGTTGGTTGGTTCAGAAGGACGCCACGATTCATTCGAATGCTGTACGGGTCGCCAGTTCAAAAGTGTTCAGCCACCAGGTGGCTGGGGTTCCATTGGGTCGAGCTTGTCAAAACTACATGGACCAGTCGATCCCGCTGTCCCACCGTACGTTGATTTGTCGCTTCGCATGGCCCACGATCCCTGGAATATCAAAGGCGCGGGATATCTTGGCAAGGCGCACACACCGTTTCGGCCCGACGGTGAAGCGATGCAAGATATGACGCTGAGTACAATTTCCCAAGACCGCCTGAATTCTCGCGCCAGTTTGCTCGCTTCGCTGGACGATTATCGACGCAAGGTCGATCGAGTCGCTCAGACCAGTCGGTTGGATCCATTTACCGAACAAGCATTGGGTGTGCTCACTTCACCGAAGTTGGTTGAAGCGCTCGATGTAGACCGAGAAGATCGCGCGACACGTGCCAAGTATGGTACGGATGATACAAAGGTGCTTGGTTATAAACTGGACATGGGTTACCAAGCTGTGATGTCCCGGTTCCTGCAAGCCCGACGAGTTATCGAAGCAGGGGCTCGATGTGTCACCTGTAGTTTTGCGCATTTCGATTGGCATGGAAACAATTTTAGCGACGCTCGCAAAGTAGTACCGTTGCTGGACCAAGGGGTCGCGGCCTTGGTCGATGATTTGCACCAGCGAGGGATGGCCGACGATGTATCCGTTTTGGTTTGGGGCGAGTTTGGGCGCACACCCAAGATCAACGAGCGCGCAGGCCGCGATCATTGGCCGAAGGTACACGCCGCACTGCTAGCCGGCGGCGGCATGAAAACAGGTCAAGTCATCGGCTCGACCAATCGTCTGGCAGAAGAGGCCGAAGATCGACCCGTGCATATGCAAGAAGTGTTTGCGACGATGTATCACAACCTTGGCATCGATGTCGCCGCCACGACGATTCCTGACAATAGCGGTCGGCCACAATATCTCATCGATCAACATGAACCTATTCGCGAATTGGTCGCCTAGTGCTAGCATCCTATGAATCGCTATCAAATGACATTTGCTCCGCGTTCGTGGGCACCTCGCTTGCGACCTGTGGTAGTGAAAATGTGTGCGCCCATCAGACGATTCAAGCAATCTCGCGAAGTGGGTCTGGCACGAGTCGAGGTGCGTGGTCACGAACAATTGCGAGCCACGATCGATAGTGGCGTGCGCGTACTGATCACGCCCAATCATCCCAGCCATGCCGATCCATTCTCGATATATGCCGCCTGTGATGCGGCCAGGACTCCCTGCCATGTCATGGCTGCGTGGCATGTGTTTATGAAGTTTTCACCGATCATGCAGCGTTTTTTACAGTGGCATGGCTGCTTTAGTGTCGATCGCGAAGCGAACGACATCGGTGCGTTTCGCAACGCAATCAATGTGCTGGCGACACGCCCCGAGCCACTCGTAATTTTTCCGGAAGGAGAGATCTATCACTGCAATGATCGCGTGACACCGTTTCGTGAAGGGGCGGCGGCCATCGCTTTAGGTGCTGCTCGCAAATCAGATGCTCAAGTGGCAATCGTTCCGACTGCGATCAAGTACCGTTATCTCGATGATCCAACCCCCCAAATTTTACAAGCGCTGGATGCCATCGAGCAGCGCATCCTGTGGCGCGCTCAATCGCACAAGTCTATAGTTGAAAGATTGTATGCGATCGCCGAGGCCGTCATGGGGCTGAAAGAGTTGGAGTATCTCGGCAGCGCCCAGACCGGAGCACTCTCCACTCGATTGCGCGCCCTGGGCGAGGAAATTCTCACTAGGCTTGAGGCTCGACATGGCCTATGTGGAGATCCCTTTCATCCAGTCCGTGTAAAGGAATTGCGTCGCACCATTCTCACTAAAGCCAACGATCGTCAGACCATCGAGGAGCAGTTACAGAAACTGCAAAGCGACTTAGATGATCTGTATGTGGTCATGCAGTTATTCAGCTACCCTGGCGATTACTTGCGTCAGGAGCGACCATCGATCGAACGCATAGCAGAAACGGTCGACAAACTGGAAGAAGACGTACTGCAGCAGCAGACCGCGACCATCCGTGGCCGCCGCGAAGCCATCGTGCAGTTCGGCCAGCCAAGAATCGTCCCCGCCGCAAAATCCCGCACCGCAGTCACCGAAATTACCACCGAAACTCAACACAGCGTACAGCAATTAATCGACTCGCTGTGATCGAAGCGTCTTTTTGCATGCTTAAGTCTCGTTGCCCCCGTTCAGCTTGTCCCGACGAGTCGCGGAGGGACATTCCAAACTACAAAAAGAGCCAGGCCCGACGAGTTAACGTCGGGCCTGGCTGGTTTATAGATTTTCGTGACTATGCACAAAGTTCAGTTTACTCGCGCGGGCGAATAACGCCGGTTAAGCCAGCATAGTCGACGCGGTCGTCGGTATGCCACAACGGCTGACCCAACTCAACTCGGCGACGCAGGACCTCAATCTTCTCGGCAGTGCCTGCTGGCGCGTCGGTCGGATGAAATTCTGGGCTGAAGGCCGGATCAAAATCCTCATCATGTCCGTACTTCAGAATCGCCTCAAACACATTCTTGCAAACACTCATCAAAAACCTCTCATTAAATAGGGGGTGAAATTCAATTGGCGACGAAACTCAAGCAACCACGTATAGGTCGACCGACCACATGATCGCGGGTTCGCGCCGCACCAATCAGTAATTCTCAAAAGTGAGCTTGCTTGTCCTCGACGTCCGTGCCGGGAAGAGCATCCACATCTTTCGCTCAAAAGCCTTGGTTGATATTCGCGATTAATTCGAGCGAAGCCGTGTCGTACTAGGCAGCACACCAACAACTTTAGTCGATGCGATTATTAACCCATCGCCTTCAATGTCAAGAATTTTTCGTGAATTTCGTCACAATTTCAATGTTGCCCCTTGCGACGCACTGTCGCACAGACCATGACGAGAAACGTTGCCTACCGCGTCGTGTTTTCCGATTAAGCGATGCGATACCTGCTGTTGGTACTCGACGAAAAATGAAAGGGTGGTTTCATGCCCCTTGCTCGCAGCGCAGTGGCGTCTTGATTAGCATCTCAGTGTGCCGTTAGGATGTGCGTGCGAACTGGAGAACTGTGTCAATTAAATGAGTAGTCTGGCATGCCAGTGTCGCACTCGATTCGACTCGGCGACAACTTATCCAGAATCAGGCCCAGTGAAGAATCGACATTTGGTCTTTAGGCGAGCGGCAGAAGGA
>SYJV01000076.1 GCA_005798335.1 Planctomycetaceae bacterium
AATTTACCAAGGCCTCAGCGAATACAAGCCCGATGCGCAAGCGAGTGCGTCAATCCTGGCATACACTCGCTTGCGCTTCGGGCTTGTATTGGTAAGAAACTATCTGCCGCTCGCCTAACTCGCTCGGAAACCGTTGCTTGTAGAAGTAGCATTGACCATCCACGGGTGACAATGCAGTTCGTAGGAATTGGGGCAATTTGTGAAATTGATAATCGCTATTATCCAGCCGGCAAGGTTGGAAGCTGTCAAGCAAGCATTGACAGCAGTTGAGGTTTTTCGCTTGACCGTACTCGACTGCCAAGGATTTGGTAGACAAAAAGGGCATGTTGGAGTTTATCGCGGTCAAGACGTTGCCGTCAATCTACTTCGCAAAGTTCAATTGCAGATCGCGGTCAACGACGATTTTGTCGAGCCTACGGTGAAAGCAATTTTAGAGGGAGCCAAAACCGGAGAAAAAGGACAAATCGGCGATGGCAAGATCTTCATTCTTCCCATGGACGATTGCGTACGCATCCGCACCGGAGAGCGAGGCAACGACGCCATCTAGTCGATAGCAAGCGACGAAGTTAGGAATATCATGCATAATCTTCATCGATCCGAATTCATTTGGTCCTGCCCAACAATTGTTGCTATCAGCAGAATTGGGACAATTTGGCTGAGTGCTCTCCTAGCGAGTTGCGTCGCGTTGGCCTCTCATTCAGCGTTGGGACAGTCAAGCTCTGAGTTCGTTCGCCCTGAATACTCAATCCTGCGAACCAAGATTCCGCCTAAGATTGACGGCAAGCTGGATGAACCCGCTTGGTTGGTGGCGCCATCGATTTCTAATTTCGTTTTTCCCTGGTTCAAGGATGGGTTGCGTGAGCAATCCGTTGCGAAGCTGCTGTGGGACGACGAACAAATCTATGTTGCGCACGTTTGCCAAGACCAGTTCATCACTGCGCGTCACAGCGAGCGAGATGGCCCGATCAGCCAAGACGATTGCTTTGAAATCATGTTGACTCCTAACATTGATCGACCCAATTTTTACTTCAATATCGAATGGAATGTGCTTGGCGGCGTCCTCGACAATCACCGACCCGAAGGCGCCAAGGGACCTCGCGTTCAGTGGAATTCCCATGGAGTTGAAGTCGCGGGGACATTTGTCGGAAAGCTGAACGACCACTCGGAAGATGATCAGTATTGGGTCTGCGAAGTGTCAATACCGCTGAGCAATTTTGCAAAAGTCGTTAGAAGCATGCCACCCCGCGCGGGCGACGTTTGGTACATGAATTTGAATCGCCACGGTGGTGATCGCAATCAGCAATTCAGCCAGTGGTCACCCGGTGACAGCCCGGCTCCCGCATTTCATACACCTCATCGATTTGGCAAAGCAATTTTCTCTGGCCAAGTCGTACCTTTCTAAGTTGCCGAGATTCAACGGATAAGCCAATCAAAGATCAGCGAGCATTGCGGCCAGATCGGCATCGAAATCGGATGCGGTTTGATCGGCGCTCTTTGAGGCATCTTCGCTGTCCAGCGAAGCGAGAAGGTTGTCGAGGTCGTCTGGTTGGTCGTCGGACGATTGCGCAGGCGCCGCATCGGACTCTAGGCTGCCAAGTAAGGCGTCCAATTCGTCAGTGGCCTGCGATGGTTCGTTGGTAGAGTCCACCTGCGACGGCTGACCGAAAGTCGATTGAGCATCGGCAATTTGAGGAGCACCCTGACCACTCCGCGCCGCGGACGGAGCCCAGGGACCGGCTAGTGGAGCTCCTGTCAGCGATAACAAACCGCCGAGGCGCACCTCCGGTCGGCCTTGAATGGCCAATGCGGGAATAAATCCTTGCGATGTCGCGAATTGGGCCGTGCGTACGTTGACCAAGCGTTCGGTACATGGGAGCGCCACTTGGTCACCATCGGAATCAGTGTAGAAATAGTAGGGCATATCGCCGACAGTCAAAACGGAACCCAGTTTCATACTGCTCAGGCCGTCGTTCAAATAGGTTTGACCAATCACAAGTCCTGCTAGGAATGCCGAATTGCCCCACAGCATCCCGCTCAAGCCACTTTGTGGCGTAAACTCTTCGAATGCAAATGACTCGATCGGTTCGGTCTTTTTGCCATAAGGCCATCGCAGCATAAAGCGAGGAGTGGTCAGTCCCAGATAGGCGGTCTCGGGTACCTGCTTGAGCGCGTGCCAAGACTGCTTGACCAGTGGATGAATCTGGTCGGGATCTTGCTTCTTGAGTGCGTCGCAGTGGACGGCTGCAACGAATGGAGCGCCTGCGGCGGCAGCGATTTTGGCCATCCGAGCCAGCAACTCCGCGTGCGGGGGAATGACTTCGAAGACAAAATTGCACAGCAATAAAGAAAGTGCACCCTGAGCGGCATCCTGCGCCGGTCCCTCGACCAGCCACTTGAACAGTCCGGTCTCTTCCAAATTTTCTTGGGCAGCCAAATCTGCCGCAAACTCCGCGGCGTTCAGATCGTACAACACGATGTCCAGCCCGGAATCAATCTCCATTCGATGCAAAATGAAGTCGAGCGATCGCCACAGAGACTCCATCGCTTGGAAATCCGGGTGGTGTAGCAACCGACGCATGAGATCAGAAAGTGAATGATCCACAGCGGAAATCAACTCTGCTTGCCCTTCCATCTGGGCGACAACATGCGAGCCAACTACATCGCGGAGCAGAGTTTTCAACTCCGGTGCATCCGGTGTTTTTACATCGCGTTGAATTAAGTCGGCAAAGCTCTCGATCCGGCCCCGTGGAACCGTACTGCTGGTGGACTTGCGCATCGGCGTAAAACCAACGGACGGATCACTCATTAGACTGCGAACCGCAGCGGCCGCCTTAGGAAATGAAGTTGGATCTTGCAGCTTTTGGCGCAGGCTGACCAACTTCTCGAAAATCGGTACATTGTTGTAGAGTTGATCGGGGTGAAAATCATCGAGGCTGCGAATTGGGACGGAGATTGTCGCACCGCTGGCACCGGCGGGCAGATTGAGGCTGACATTTAGCCGAGTCAACAGGGCATCGAGGTTCTCGTGAGAAACGCGCAAAGGTTTGCGTGAAGCCAGTTCGTCGCCAATATTTACTCGGCCAGCGTTACCGTTTCCAGAAAAATCACCGAGCACTGCAATGCGAAAATTCGTGCCTGGCTTTGCCGTGGCAGAATTCGAATTGAGAGAGCCAAACTGGATTTGATATTGCATCGAGGGTGACCTTCGAGTTTAAACTGAATGAGAATCATGCCAAGAGTTTAGCGTAATGATTGCTATCCAGGCAGAGTGAATACTGTAAGGCGAGCGGCAGATGGGAATTTACCAATACAAGCCCGAAGCGCAAGCGAGTGCGTCAATCCAGCACGCGTTAAATGAGCACACGTCAATCCAGGCTCTCACTCGCTTGCGCTTCGGGCTTGTATTGGTAAGAAACTATCTGCTGCTCGCCTAATAGGGTTCGCGTTCAAATTGATGGAAACAGCGTTTTGCGTGCTGCAGCATTCAACTTCCACCGATTTTGGGTTCCGATGCGCGAACCCTAAGGCGGTGTGAGAACTGGCGATGGCGGCGCCGACGAGGGTGGATTGATCGCCTCGAGTGAGTCGAAAGCTGGTAGGTTGGGAGGTGGCTCGATTGACTCCTGAACTTGCAATGCCGAAGAGGTTGGCAGCGCATTGGCTGGATACTCGGGGACAAAACTGGCAACCGGCAGTGACCTTCTTGGACGAACTCGATCTGCAAAGGTTATGTTGTTGTACTCCAGGATAGTCCCCTTTTCGTAATGCACGTTCTTCAGAGCCACCATGTATCTGACTAAGGCGTCGTAAAAGGCGGCATCGGCTTGCGCGGCGCGGGCTTGTGCGTCCAGCATTTCGTTAGTGTTGACGCGGCTCTTGTTTTCTTCCAAGTTCTTGAGAATGGCCAATTGTTCGTGGGCCGCCAGACGCTGGTTCATGGTAACGTTCGCAATTTCAAAGGATCGAATTGCGGAGGCATAGGCGTTGCTCAAGTCGTGGATGATGCGTCGCTGTTTTTGACTCAAGATATCGTGATCGCGAGCAAGTTTGAGATGCGCGTTGCGCACGTTATTGTAGGCTCGACGAAAACCGACAGGCAAACTTAATTCGGCGCCAAACTGCCATTCTTGAAACTGTCCTGAAGTGAGGTTGGCAACCGCGTTATCAAACGGGGCAGTATCGAATCCCCACAGATCGTGTCCAAGGCCGCGAATGCGATATTGAGAAAGGAGGTCGACCTGCGGCTTGAGTGCGTTTTTGCTGGCGACCAATTCCAGTTGGCTGCGTTTGATTTGCAAGTCTTGTTTTCGAAGCTCGGGACGTAATAGCAGCGACTCGCGAGAAATCTCGGGCCAAGAGAACAAGACGTTGACTAATATCGGATCGTGCGAGGGGCGCAGCATACGATGGTCGTTGATCGGCAGATTCATCAATAGGCGCAGTCTGCGTTCGGTTACGTGGACGCCTTCAACGGCGCGGAACGTTCCGCCGCTGCTACCATTGTTGGTTCGCGTTCCTTCGATCTCGCGCCCGGTCAATGCTTCCAGTACTTGAGACTCGAGACGATAATACTGTTCGCGCGCTCGAGCCTCTTTGTCGCCCGAACTGGACTGTTGTTCTCGAAGCAATCGTTCGACTCGCCAAGTATTCAACGCAGCATCGCGCGCGGCGATCTTCGCTTCAAGATTGCGGTACGCAAAATACAGGTCCCAATAAGCGTTCTCGACATCGTTTACCAGATCGCGCAGCCCCATCTCGAAATCGATGACGCTTGAATCGGCGCTGACGCGCGCGATCAGGACCCCACTGTACGTGCCCGGGGGTGCACCGGGGCCAGCGATGCGATTGTAGTCGAGCCCACCACCGCGACCCAAATGATGGCGAAATCCAGCCTCGATGTTGGCTTGCCATGAGCTCCTGAACAAATTACTGGGTTGACTATTCGAGTCGTACAGCGTGTTCGTGCGAGCAAATAACTCGCTGCCGTATGCAGTGGCTTTGGTGAGCTCATTCCGAAAGGTGATCAGATCTTGTTTAACAATATTCGTTCCACCGCCGAGAAATCGATTATTGATGGGAAAATCATTCTTGGACAGAAACGCGCCGGATGTGAACTGGGCGTCGAAAGCCGACAGAGCTGCTTCGATTCCCAAGCGTGGGTCGGTTGCCTGAATTGCTGGTTCGTGAATACTCGAAATTCCGCTGACGCTACGCAGCACCGAGCCTCCTAAGTCTTGCAGAATTTTCGAGTTTTCAACTGCAATTTGAACTGCTTCCGCCGGCGCGATCAACCAAGGTGCACGCTCGGGATCACTGAGCGTTAACGGTTCGTGGAATTGATGGGCGGAGATTTCGAATACCTCTGATTCGTTGCTCGTAGATGAGCCAACGAGTTCAGAGCTGACGATCGCATGTGAGGGAATTGCAAGCAGACCCCGAGCGACTCTTCCAGCGCATCCAACCGGAAGTAAGACTATGGCAGCAATCGTAAGTAGGGCAAAGTTGAAAACGATTCGCATTTAGCTGGAATAGATTGGGGTATAACCCTCTTCCTGATGGACTTTGAGTTGCTCTGGGACATCCAAGCTTGAGACGTTTACAATGCTTTCTTCATCGGGATATAGGTTGTGGTGGAATAAGCGATACAATCGTTAAACTCTGAAAAACCGTTGGTTGACCACAAAGTGGTCGCTTCTTAGGCGAGAGGCAGATAGGAATTTACCAATACAAGCCCGAAGCGCAAGCGAGTGCCGAAACCACGCACCAGTCAATCCAGGCTCTCACTCGCTTGCGCTTCGGGCTTGTATTGGTAAATTCCCATCTGCCGCTCGCTTTAGGGTTGATTCGGGACGGA
>SYJV01000077.1 GCA_005798335.1 Planctomycetaceae bacterium
CGAGCGTCCGGAAGAAGTTACCGATATGGAGCGGGAAGTCAAAGGGCGAAATTGCGAAGTGGTCAGCAGCACTTTCGACGAGCCAACGGCTAGGCATATCCAGGTTTCGAACATGGTCCTGGAGAAAGCTAAACGAATGGTCGAGTACGGAATTGATGTAGTCATTTTCCTGGACAGCATCACGCGACTGGCACGCGCCTGGAATTCCGAATGCGTACAAAGTGGCAAATTAATGACTGGTGGATTGGATACCAACGCACTGCAAAAGCCCAAGTCGTTCTTTGGCTCAGCACGCAAAGTCGAAGAGGGCGGTTCGCTGACGATTTTGGCTACGGCTTTGATTGATACTGGCAGTCGCATGGACGAAATTATCTTTGAGGAATTCAAAGGGACAGGCAACCTCGAAATTGTGCTCGATCGCGGCTTGGTGGATCGCCGAATCTGGCCCGCCATCGATATTAACCGGACCGGTACGCGCCGCGAGGAAATCCTTATGGTTCCTGACGAACACAAGCGCATCTCCATGTTGCGCCGAGTGCTCAGCGAAATGAGTGCGCCCGATGCTATGGAAAAACTGGTATCTCGGTTGGAGAAAGCCAAAACCAACGCCGAGTTTCTTATGAGCCTGAGGATGTGATTGATGCCCATGGAAATTGATACCAGTCGCGAACCTGTGTCGGGGCGAATGGCGATCGTCGTGTCGACCTACAACGAATCGATTACCGGTAACCTATTGAACGGCGCCGTCGATACGTTGCGCGCGGCAGGAGTGGCGGACGAGTCGATTGTCGTGGCCAAAGTGCCTGGCGCATGGGAGATTCCTCTGAGTGTTCGTCAACTGGCGATGCAAGATGAAGTTGTCGCCGTAATTGCCCTTGGAGCGGTGATCCGAGGTGATACAACTCACGATCAGCATATCAACCGCTCCGTGACTTTGGCGCTAATGGAAATTCAGCTCGAATGTGAAAAACCGATCGCGTTGGGATTGCTCACTTGCAATACTGTCGAACAAGCGGTCCACCGATCCGGCGGCAACCTAGGCAACAAAGGGAGTGAAGCCGCTCAAGCCGCCTTGCAAATGGTTCGTCTCACTCGTGCGATCGACAAAGCCGAACTTTAGATCTAGATTTTGAGGCGTACGACAGGACTGAGAAAATTCCGCTAGCGGTCTGACATCACACTTAAGACCATTTCCTTGGGAACGTCGGGGACTAATTCTACGTGTCCCATTCGCGATGGCAGGACAAATCGCAATCTCCCGTGCTCGACTTTTTTATCGTGCTGCATCAATCGCCACAACTCCTCGGGATCAGCGGCTGGCAATTGTGTCGGCAATTCAAATTTTTCGAGCAAATTCTGCTGCCGCTGAACTAGCTCGGCGTCGATGCGACCCATGCGGCAAGCCAATTTTGCGGCAAGATGCATTCCAATCGACACCGCTTCACCATGGAGCAACGTCCCGTACCCTTGAGCACTCTCCAACGCATGTGCGAAAGTATGACCGTAGTTCAAGATCGCGCGCAAACCAGTTGTCTCTCGCTCGTCCAGCTCGACGACCGAAGCTTTGGCCTGACATGACCTTGAGATTATTTCCGTCAAGGCGCTCGAATCCTGAGCGAGAATCGCTAGCGCGTGTTCTTCTAAATAATCAATCAAGTCGGGCTGCATGATCATGCCGTACTTGACGACCTCCGCTAGTCCAGAAACGAATTCGCGACGCGGCAACGTGCTAAGAGTGGCTGTATCAATTACGACCAACGAAGGTTGCCAAAAACAACCGACGATGTTCTTCGCGGTCGGCAAGTTGATTCCGGTTTTACCGCCGACGCTCGAATCGACTTGGCTGAGTAATGTGGTCGGAATTTGTACCAGTGGCAGCCCCCGCGCAAAAGTGGCTGCAACAAATCCAGCAAGATCACCTACAACGCCGCCTCCGGCGGCCAAGACTACGGAACCGCGATCAGCGCGATCGGTCAGCATCATTTCCCACAAACGTTCGGCCATGCGAACCGACTTACTCGCTTCGCCAGCAGGAACGGACAAGTGAGTGATTCGGTATCCTTGCAAACCAAGTGATTTTTCGATCTTCTCGGACCAGGTGGAAAAAACGTTGTGATCTGCGATCAATACAGCATGGCGACTTCTGGGCACACTTTCCGCTAGCCAGATAGGTAAATGCTCGAGAATGTTGGCACCAATTCTTATGGCGTACGCACGTTCCGCCAAACGAACATCCACTGTACGAAAACTGAATATCATTGACGATCAATTCCTACGGATCGAAGTGAGTACTGGAGTCGCGGCATGTCATTGAGTTATGCGTGTCCCTTAGTACTTGGGAACGGAAGGATCGATTTCATCCGACCAGACCTCTATTCCGCCAGCCATGCTTTGCGCTGTTGGAAATCCGTTTTGACGTAACCAATTGGCGACGCGCAGCGATCGGCCGCCATGGTGGCAATGGACCACGATGTGCTTGTTTGTTAACTTAGCCAATTCGTCCAATTTTGATTGAATTAGGCTCATGGGAATAAGTAGTGCGCCGGCTATATTGCAGGTTTCATATTCAGTTTTTTCACGACAATCAACCAGGACGAAATCGCTGCGCGAGCCCAGCCATTGAGAAACAGAATAAACATCGACTTCGATGGGTGGTATGTCACTGCTCATAGAGTTCCCTGTTATTTATCGTCGAGAATATCGACGGCCTCGAATCGATTGCCTTCCAGCATCTCCAAACTAGCGCCACCACCAGTACTGACGTGAGAAACTTGGTCAGCATAACCCAGTTGCTCGATTGCGGCAGCGCTGTCGCCACCGCCGATGATGCTGATCGCGTGGCTTTTGGCAATTGCTTCAGCGACTGCTTTAGTACCAGCGTCGAAAGGTGGCATTTCAAAAACGCCCATCGGGCCGTTCCACACGACTGTCATGGCATCGCGCAGCAACTGGGCGTACAGTTGGCTGGTTTCTGGACCGATATCGAGGCCTTCCCAGCCGTCTGGAATCGCACCAGATTTGATAACCTGTTTTTGGCAGTCGCTTGAGAACGAGTTTCCGATATGGGTATCGACGGGCAGGACCAGTTTGCTTCCGCCAAGTGCAATTAATTCCTTGGCCAACCCGACTTTGTCCTGTTCCACGAGACTTTTGCCGGTTCTGCCACCTTGTGCGAGCGAAAACGTATAAGCCATCGCACCACCGATGAGCACCTTATCGCAAATGCCCAACAAGTTCTTGATCACCTTGATCTTGTCGCTGACTTTCGCGCCGCCGAGGATCGCCACAAAGGGGCGCTTTGGATTTGCGATTGCCTCGCTGAGATATTCGATTTCTTTGGCGACCAGAAATCCGACGACTTTCGGTTTTGTCCCCATGGCTCTTGGAACAGCAACCATGGACGCGTCGGTCCGATGGCAAGTTCCGAACGCGTCATTGCAATAAAGATCTGCCCAGTTAGCGAGTTTCTGAGCGAAAATCGGATCGCCGTCCTTTTCGCCTGTATTGAAGCGCAGATTCTCAAGCACCGTTACTTCGCCATTTTTGAGCTGCCCTATTTTCAGCTCGGCATCTGCCCCAATCGTGTCGGTCGCAAAGGACACCGGCATAGATAGTAATTCGCTCAGCCGCGCTGCGGTCGGACGAAGCGTGAATTCCGGTTCTGGCCCTTTGCCTTTGGGACGGCCTAGGTGGCTAACCAAGACCAGTTTTCCACCGCGTTTCAGAACTGATTCGATCGACGGCAATGCCATGCGAATTCTGCGATCGTCCGTGATCGTCCCGCTGTCATCTTGCGGCACGTTGAAATCAACTCGCATCAGCACTACTTTGCCCAGCGGATCAATTTCGGAAATACTCTTCTTGGCCATATCGGTGTTTCTTGAAACGAGGAATGAGAATTTCGGTTAACGACTACTATCGGGACGAGTCAGGCAGTCAGAAGCTCAATTTTCCAACCAATTTCTTCTCAAGATTATGCGGTATTCTCGCTCAGTGTCGAGGCGGCAGCCGGGCGGCCCAATCGAGCTTGCGCTGGATCGCCCAAAATGGCCAACATTCTTGGACCGGCACTTATTTTGCTTTGGCA